>QGUQ01000130.1 GCA_003242195.1 Bacillota bacterium
GCGGGGCGCCCTGGCCGAAGACGGTGACGGTCAGCCGGATCACCAGGGTGGTGGCGCTGTTACCGCCTCCGGACGTGGCGGTGATACGGAACTCCTGGGTTCCGGGAGTGTCGGGCAGCGTCAGCGTCACATCGACGCTCTGTCCCGCTCCGACCCGCACCTTGCGGTCCGGCAGCGGCACGGTCACGTCATGGTCGCGGCCGGCCACGTCCGTCAGCCGGATGGTGAAAGCCTGGCCGGGGTTGCCCTGGAGCGCCAGGGCGCCGGGCACCGCCCCCTGGGCCGTCAGCCAGATCTCGTTGGGCGCCCGTTCCCGCTGGAAAGCGGGAGACGACGTGCAGGAGTTCTTGGCCGGGTCGGGCGGCCGCAAGGCGTAATCCCGCGGCGCCGGTGCGCCGGGCGGGAGTTGGGCCGCGTCACGGTTGAAGAAGGCGCGCTCCGTCGGCGTGCACGCGCAGCCAGGGACGTAGATCAGGTTCGGGTTCTCGGCGCAGACCTGCATCTTCACCCACAGGTTCTCGGCTTCCCGCGGCTGTGTCCCGGCGATGAAGATCTCCCGGTATTGCAGTTCCCGCGGGCAGTTGGGCCCGGGCAGCATGCCCGTGTTGGCACACACCGTGGCGCTGACGATGCCCCGTGGCGGGTCGAACCAGCGCACCGGCTTGTCCTGGTGGGCGGCCGCCATGATCCGCCCCCAGATGGGGCCGGGAACGGTGGCGCCGAATACGTCGGTGCGCAGGCCGGGCAGGTTCCGCATGGGCCGGTTGTCGTCGAACCCGACCCACACGGCGGCCGCGTACTGCGGCGTAAAGCCCACGAACCAGACGTCTCGCTGGTCGTTGGTGGTGCCCGTCTTGCCCGCCGCCGGGCGCCGGAAGTACCGGCTGTGGATCTGGTAGCCCGTACCGCTGGAAGGGCTGAAGAGCTCCGTACCGGTGGGGAAGCGGTGCGGTTCCATCACCTCGCGCATCATGTCGGCGATGATGTAGGCGACCCCCTCGTCCACCACCGGTTCCTTCTGGGGCCGGTGCTGGTACAGGACGCGGCCCTCGGCGTCCTTGATCTCCGTCACGGCGTAGGCGGGGACGCGCACGCCGCCCCGAGCCAGCGTGGCGTAGGCATCGGCCACCTCCAGGGGAGTCACACCGTACGTGAAGCCGCCCAGCGCCAGCGGTGAGAGGTCCTTGTCGCTCTCCACCAGCGGCAGGCCCAACCGGCGGCCAAACTCCCAGGCTTTCTGGGGCCCGACCAGTTGCACGGCCCGGAGGGCCACCATGTTGATGGACCGCTTGAGGGCGAAGCGGAAGGGGGTGTAGCCGAAGTAGCGGCCGTCATAGTTGCTCAAGGGTACCCTCCGGCCGCCTGAGGGTACCACCATCTTCACGTCGTCGACCACCGTGGCCGCCGTCAGCCCGTTGGCCAGGGCCGGGCCGTAGGCGGTCAGCGGCTTGGTGGCGGAACCCAGCTGTTGCTTGTCCGGGCCGTGGGCGTGGTTGAGCAGCTTCGAACCCGGCCGCTGGTCGTAGAAGCGGCCGCCGATCATGGCCACGATCTGCGCCTGTTCCACGTCGATGAGCACCGCGCCCACCTGGGGGCCGCGATTGAGGTCCTCGGGCGTGGGCTTCTTGAAACCCAGGGCCCGCAGATGCTCGTCCTGGGCCTTAAAGGCCGCCTCCTGCAACTTGGGGTCGATGGTAGTGTAGATCCGCAGGCCGCCCTTGTACAGCAGGTCCTCGGCACGCCGGCGCGCTTCCTCCGCGGGCAGGCCGTCACGGCTGGTGAACTGCTCGGCCAGCCTGGTGATGGTCTCCTCGATGACGAAGTCCACGAAATGGCCGTATACGTCCCGGTCCCGGCGCTCCCGCTGGACGTTGACCTTGGGACGGTTGCCCAGGACATCCTCCTTCAGGGCCTGCTCGTACTGTTCCGGGGAGATCATCCCCAGGTCGCGCATCTTGGCCAGGACCAACTGCTGCCGCTCCCGCCAGCGCCCGTTGCGGGCCGCCTGCTCGTCCGCCTCGTCCTCCTCGCCCGGTTCCGGGATCGGGGGCGGCGGGTTCGCAGCCGGGTTCTTCGGAATGCCGGCCAGGACCGCGGCCTCGGCCAGGGTGAGCTTATCCACCGGCTTCCCGAAGTAGGTGTAGGCGGCGGCCTGGATACCGTAGGCGCCGTTGCCGAAGTAGATCTGGTTCAGGTACATCTCCAGGATCTCGTCCTTGGTGAAGCGGCGCTCCAGCTCGATGGCCAGGATGGCCTCCTGGATCTTGCGCCGCAGGGTCCGCTCCTGGGTCAGGAAGGCGCTGCGGGCCAGCTGCTGGGTGATGGTGCTGGCGCCCTGCAGGTGCCCGCCGCGCAGGTTGTTCCAGACCGCCCGGGCGATGCCGATGGGGTCGACGCCGAAGTGCTTGTAGAAGCGCTCGTCCTCGATGGCGATGAAGGCGTTGCGGACGTGCTCGGGGATCTGCTCGAGCGGCACGACGATGCGGTTTTCGGGGCCGTGGATCTCCGTCAGGAGCTCGCCATGGCGGTCGTAGACGAAGGAGGTCTGGGCCACCTCCGGACGCAGGGCGGTGATGGGGCCCATGGCCCGCACGGCTCCCATCAGGAACCCGGCGGCCATCACCGTTCCGCTGATTCCCAGCAGGAAGACCAGGAAGAGGAACAGGCGAAGCCAGCGGATGCGCCGCCACAGCGGCTTGCGCCGCTGCGGGCGGCGGGCCCCGGCCGCGCGGCGGCCGGCCGGTGGTTGCTGGAACCCGGACACGAAGGTCCCTCCCCAAAGGCCTTGCAACTAGCGGTATCCCATGCTTCCGACGGCAATTTCCCGCGGCGGTTCCCGCGGTCCGGCTACCGCCCGCGATGCGCCCCCCGCGTCCCTCCCGGTCGCCGCACCCGTCCCCGGTGGCGGCCCGGCACCCGCCGGGACCGGGCGCGACCCCGCCCCGGGGGAGGGGCTCCGAACGCCTTGCAGATTATATCACGCGTTAAGAGTACGACGCGGACGCCGCGATCCCCCCGCCGCCTTGTCATCGGCAGGCGCTTATATTACGTTCGTGCCAGCAATTCGTGGAACGGGATATGCCGGAACGGGCGGTGCGGGCGTGTCGGCACCCCGGGCTCGGCACCGCTCCGGGACGGGCGGGGGAAGGTCGATGACGTCGCCACTACAAGCCTTGACACCGGAGGAACAGCTCGAGCACCTGCGTCGCGGTGCCGCCGAGATCATCTCCGAGGACGAACTGCTGGACAAACTCCGCCGTTCCCGCCGCGAGGGGAGGCCGCTGCGGGTCAAGCTGGGGCTGGACCCGACGGCGCCCGACATCCACCTCGGGCACACCGTGGTGTTGCGCAAGCTGCGGCAGTTCCAGGACCTGGGGCACCAGGTGGTGCTGATCATCGGTGACTTCACGGGGCGCATCGGCGATCCGACCGGCAAGTCGGTGACGCGCCCCCAGCTCACCGAGGCAGAGGTTCGCGCCAACGCCGCCACCTACGCCCGGCAGCTGGGCAAGATCCTGGACCCGGCCCGCACCGAGATCGTGTTCAACAACGACTGGCTGGGCCGGCTGACCTTCGCCGAGGTGATCCAGCTGGCCGCCCGCTACACGGTGGCGCGCATGCTGGAGCGGGACGACTTCGCCCAGCGCTACCGGGAGGGCCGCCCCATCGCCATCCACGAGTTCCTCTACCCCCTGGCCCAGGCCTACGATTCGGTGGCCGTGCGGGCCGACGTGGAACTGGGCGGTACCGACCAGAAGTTCAACCTGCTGGTCGGGCGCGAGATCCAGCGGGAGTACGGGCAGGAACCCCAGGTGGCGCTGCTCATGCCCCTGCTGGAGGGTACCGACGGCCGGGACAAGATGTCGAAGAGCCTGGGCAACTACATCGGCATCGACGAGCCGCCGGCCGAGATGTTCGGCAAGGCGATGTCCATCCCGGACGAGCTGATCGTCAAGTACATGACCCTGGTCACCGACCTGGACCTGGAGGAGATCCGGAGCCTGGAGCGGGGCATGGCGGCAGGCCGGGTCAACCCGCGGGACGCCAAGCTGCGCCTCGCCCACGCCCTGGTCCGCATGTACCACGGGCAAGAGGCCGCCGATGCAGCCCAGGAGGATTTCCTGCGTGTCTTCAGCCGCCGCGAGTTGCCCAGCGAGCTGCCGGAACTGGCGGTGGCGGCGGGTGAGATGGACGCGGTGCGGTTACTGCGGGAGACCGGCATGGCCGCTTCCAACAGCGAGGCTCGGAGGCTGATCGGCCAGGGGGCGGTGCGCCTGGACGGCCAGCGGGTCACCGACCCCAACGCGCCGCTGCATATCGCCGACGGGGCCGTCCTGCAGGTGGGGAAGCGGCGTTTCGCGCGACTCCGCGTGCACCCGGGAGGCGGGGCGTCATAAACATAGCCCCGGGGCCCGGCGCCGTGCCGGCCCCCGGGGCGGGTGAACGATGTGGCGTATGTGCGCCGCCGGAACCGCTGGCGGCTGCCGCGCGCGGGTCCCCGGACCCGGCTGGCGCTGGCGGCCGTTCTCGTTCTCCTCGCGGCCCTGGCGTTGGAGCGGGCGTTGGCACCCGGCCTGCTGGTGATCGCCCGCCGCGAAGCGGAGATCCGGGCCATACAGACCATTACCGAGGTGGTACAGCGGGAGGTGGCCGGGCGCTACCGGCCGGAGGACGTGGTCCACGTCCGCTACGAGGCGGGCCGGCCCGTGTTCGTCCAGGTGAATACCCCGCTGATCGTCCAGGTGCAGGCCGGCGTCCAGCGAGCCGTCCAGGAGCGGCTCAACGCCCTGCGCTCGGAACCAGTGCGCATTCCCGCCGGTGCGGTCCTGGGCAGCGAGCTGCTGGCCGGCCGCGGACCGGCCATCCCCGTCCAGGTGCTGCCGCTGGGGCGCGTGGACATCGACGTCCGCAGCCGTTTCGAGGCAGCGGGCATCAACCAGGTCCGCCATAGCATCGACCTGGTGATCCGGACGGGCATCCGGGTGGCCATCCCCCTCTACGGCGACACGGTGCCCGTCGAGGTGCCGGTTCCTCTGGTGGACACCGTGATCCCCGGCGAGGTGCCGCCCTGGGTGGTGCCGTGGCCCCAGGGGCCTTCGGCACCGGGCGGCGCCTCCCTCCCGGGTACGGGGACGCCCCTGCCTGGTACGGGCACGGCCTCCCCGGGATCCGGCACCCCTTGAAGGGTTGGCGGCACACGGGGTGGAGCGGGGCCTGCTTGCCTGTGGGGTGCGGTTCGTTCGCCCGCTCCCGGTAGGGTCTGCTATGCTGACGGTAGCGGTACGCGGGTCGCCGGCGGGCGGCGTCCGGGTGGTCACGCCTCCGATTCGGCTGGACATGGGAGGTTGTGAAGTTTGGAGCGAGGTTCCTCAACGGGTGGTCGAGTGGTGACCGACGTCCTCCAATTGATCGGGCAGACGCCGGTGGTCCGGCTCAACAAGGTCGTCCACCGGGAAGGCGCCGAGGTGTGGGTCAAGCTGGAGTCGTTCAACCCCGCCGGTTCCGTGAAGGACCGGATCGCCCTCAGCATGATCGAGGCGGCCGAGCGGGAAGGACTCCTCAAACCGGGTTACACCATCGTCGAGCCCACCAGCGGCAACACGGGCATCGGCCTCGCCATGGTGGCGGCCGTCAAGGGATACCGGCTGATCCTGGTCATGCCCGAGACCATGTCGCTGGAGCGGCGGGAGGCGTTC
>QGUQ01000131.1 GCA_003242195.1 Bacillota bacterium
CAACTACCCCACCCGCGAGCTCCTCCAGGAACGGCTGGCCTTGTTCGTCCGGGAGGCGCGGCGCCACGTGGCGCGACTTTGCCGCCGCCCGCTGCACGAGCTGGTGGTGTCGGGCCTGCTGGGCCTGTACCTCTCAGACCCCAAGGTGGCCGCCCAGGGGCTGGAGCCCGTCGCCCGGCGCTTGCTGGCCGAGGGCGGTCCGGCCGCCCTCGCCTGCTATGCCGCCAGCCGCGCCCGTCGCCGGTGGAGCCAGCGCCGCCGCTAGGGAAGCGGACCTCTCTCGGAGCTGTTGCCGGTACCGGGCCCGGCGGCCCACTCCAGGCTTCCTTCCCCTCAGGCACCGGGTGGCGCCGCCCTCTGCCCCGTTGCCGGCTCCTGCCCCCCTTCCCCCGGCTCCCGGGCCAGCAGCAGGCGCTGGCAGTACTCGATGATATCCCGCCGCCGCACGATGCCGATGAAACGGTCGCGGTCGTCGACCACCGGCACGAAGTTCTGCACCGCCGCCAGGCGGACCAGGTCCCGCATGTCGGCGTAGACCCGCACCGGCTCGTTCTGCAGGTGCCGGGGGATGTCCCGCACCAGTACCCGCTCGGCGTCGGCGAAGGTGAAGCCAGGCGTGTTCTTGATGTACCAGAGGAGGTCGCCTTCGGTGAGGGTGCCGGCGTAGCGGCCGTCGTCGTCCACCAGGGGAACGGCGGAGTAGCGGTGCCGCTCCATACGCTCCAGCGCCTGTCGCATGGTCGAGCGGGGGCTGAGCCAGACCACCTCACTCTTGGGCAGGAGGAAGAAGGCGACGTTCACGGGGATCACCCCACCCCATCATACCACCGCAGCCGGACCTCCCCGGCCGCGGTACTTGCCAGGTCGCAGGAAAAGCGTCCCGGTCGGGTGAACCTCTTTCCAACCGGCGCCGGTGCCCACACCCCCGCCGGACGGGAAACCCGGAACCCGGCGCCCATTCCACGGGAAAGGAGCGGCCCGGTTGGCCCAGCGCGTCTCCGGCATCCCATCGAGCCCGTCCCTGGAACCGGCGGCTTCCTCCCGCACCCGCGCCATGGTCGCCGTCCTGGCGGGAGCCACGCTGTGGGGGCTCTCGGGAACCGCGGCCCAGCAGCTCATGCAGGTCCACGGGGTGGAGCCGGGCTGGCTGGTGACCACCCGCATGCTCGCTTCGGGCGCGGTCCTTCTGATCGCCTGCCGTTGGCTCGCCCCGGGAACCGATCCCCGGTCCGTGTGGCAAGATCGCCACGGGCGCCTGCAGCTCGTGGTGTTCGCCCTGGGCGGGCTCGTGGGCGTCCAATACAGCTATATGGCATCCATCGCCCTGGGAAACGCCGCGACCGCGACCTTCCTCCAGTACCTGGGGCCCGCCTTCGTCACGGTGTACGAGGTCGTCCGCCTGCAACGACGCCCCCGGCCGCGGGAATTCCTGGCCCTCCTTCTGGCGGTGGTGGGAACCCTCCTCCTGGCCACGGGAGGCTCCCTCCAGCGACTGGCCGTGCCCGCCGGTGCCGTGGCCTGGGGCCTGTTCTCGGCACTGGCACTGGCCTTCTACACGCTGTCGGGGGCCGGGCTCATGCGCCGCTGGAACGCGGTGGTGGTCATCGGCTGGGGCATGCTGGTGGGCGGTGTGGGGTTCATGCCGCTGGCGCCGGTGTGGGAGGCGGCGGGCGCGCAGTGGAACGGCACCAGCCTGCTACTTCTGGCCTTCGTCGTGGTAGGGGGAACGCTCCTCGCCTTCACCCTGTACCTGACCAGCCTGCGCCACCTGCCGGCATCCCAGACCAGCCTCCTGGCTTGTATGGAACCGCTGGCCGCGGCAGCTTCGGCCGCCCTGCTGCTGCGCGTGCCCTTTACCGCGGCCATGGCGGCCGGCGGTGCGTGCATTCTGGCAACGGTGATCCTGCTGGCGGGCGGCCGGGGAGCCACAGGGGGCTAGCGGGGCCGGCCCATGGGGGACGGCGGTAGGCGGGGGCAGGTATTACCTTCGTCACCCGGAATGGACGTGTCCGGGGAAACGGCAGGTCCGGGAGCCGGCGGTGTCCGGGGAACCGGGCGGCCCGGAACGGCCGGCGGGCGTCCCAACTCGGTGATCAAGGAGGCGACCTACCTTGGTCCAAGACTCGCGTGCCTTGTGGGAAGGGGAACTGCATTTCTTGCGCAGGAACCTGATCCATTACCTGCGCCACTGGCCGCAAGGTCGGGAGGATTGGCGCCCGGCCCCCAACACCTTCACCCTGCTCGAGCTGGCCAGCCACCTCTACGGCCTCCCCAAGGCCTATGCGGCCGTGTTGCGGGAGGCGCCGCGGGAGGAGATCTTCCGCCTGATGGGCGGTCCCTGGAGCGCCCGGGGTCCGGAGGACTTGCAGCAGATGCTGGCAGAAGGCATGGAGGAGTTCCGTTCCCTCCTGGCGTCCGTTCCCGCCGGGGAATTCGCGGCACGACCGGTGCCCTGGCCCTTCGGCGAACCCCTCACCCCCGAGCAACTGGTATTGAACCTGGTGACCCACATGTACCACCATCGCGGGCAGTTCCACGTCTATCTCAAACAGCTGGGGGCGCCGGTGGACACGGAAACGGTTTACGCCCGATGAGAGGAGGAACCAGCCCGATCATGGACGGCACACCCGCGCAACCCGCACCACCCGAGGAACCGATGGAGCGGGTGCGCCGGTTCCTGGCGCGCCACGGGATCGAGGCCGAACTCCGCGTCTTTTCCGAGCCCCTGGCCACCGTAGGCGCGGCCGCCGCGGCCCTCGGCGTCGAACCGGAGCGCATTGCCAAGACTGTGATCCTGGCCGCGGACGGCGGGCCCGTCCAGGTGGTGGCGGCCGGCGACCGGCGCGTGGACCGGCGGCGCGTGGCCGCCGTCCTGGGTGTCTCCAGGCTCCGGCTGGCCCGGCCGGAGGAGGTGCTGGACTGGACCGGGTTCGTCGCCGGCGGCGTGGCGCCCGTCGGATCCCTCCGGCCCCTGCCCACGCTGCTGGACGAAAGCCTGCGCCGCTTCGACCACGTGTGGGCCGGCGGCGGGATCCCCGAAGCGCTGCTGCGGCTGCGGGTGGCGGACCTGCCGCTGCTGACCGGCGGCCAATTCGCGGAGGTGTGCCAGGAGATCAGCCCGACCGGTAGCGGCCCATGACCAGCCTGCCCTCTCCCGCGGACATCCCCTCCCGGACGAGCCCCGTGCCCGGGACGAAAAAAGCAGGGCACATGCCCGCGCACGTACCCTGCCATCCCCTCGATTCTCTGGGCCCTCACCGGGCCCTTCTTCAGCACTCGCTGTAGCCGCAGGCCATGCACTTGCTGCAGCCCTCTTCGTGCACCAGCGCGTGGCTGCCGCATTCCGGGCACAGGTTCATGCTGAGGTGCCGGCCGTTGCCACCCGTGATGCGGGGAGGCTCGCCCGCCTTGGGGATGCCGCCGATGGTGAGCTGGACCGGCCCGGAGGATCCGGCCGGATTCCCTGCCGGCCCCGGGTTGCCGGCAGGGCCGCTGCCCGCGGTGGCGCCCCCACCCGGGCCGCTCGCGCTGGCGGCTCCCCGGGCGGCGGCCACCGCCTCCCTGGCCTGCTGGGCGGGGTCCGTGGGGAAGACCGTGATCTGCCCGGCCGCCACCTCGTCCACCGGATCGCGGTCGATCTTGCCCGACAGGTAATCGTCGAGGAACTGGGCGATGGCGTCGGGTACGGACAGCACGCGGTTGGGCCCGAAGCCCACGGAGCGGCTGCCACCGATGCCCCGCAGCTGTTCCACCACCTCGTGGGGATCCACCCCGGAGCGGAAGGCCAGGGAGACCAGGCGCGCGATGGCCTCGGTGAAGGCGGCCACGTCGGATCCCGCCTTGCCGATCTGGGTGAACAGCTCGAAGGGATGCCCGTTGAAGGTGTTCAGCGTCAGGTACAGGTTGCCCAGCGGCGTCGTCCGCCGGACCGTGAAGCCGTTGAGCTTCGTAGGCCGCTCGATGGGCCGGATGCGCCCCCACGTCACCTTCAACCCGCCGGGATCCGCGGCGACTGCCGCCGCGACGTCGCTCCCGGGCTCCGCACCGCCGGCAGCGGCCTCCCCGGCCTGCTTGGCCCCTTGGCCGCTGAAGCCCGTTCCCTGCTTGCTCCGACCGCCATCGTCCAGCTTGTGGAGCACGCCCTCCCGGCTGCCGTCGCGATAGTAGGTGATCCCCTTGCACCCCAGCTCGTAAGCCAGCCTGTACAGCGTGCGCACCTGCTCCACCGTATGGTGCCGCGGTGCGTTGACGGTCTTGGAGATGGAGGCGTCCACGTACTGCTGGATCACCGCCTGCATGCGCACGTGCTCTTCCGGCGTCAACTGGTCGGCGGAGACGAAGTAGTCGGGCACCGGCTCGTCCGGGTGCTCCTCCAGCCACTTCTTGTACAGCTCGTGATAGACGATGTGGGTACCCGTCCGGTCCGTCCTCTTGAAGGTGAAGGCGAAGACCGGCTCGATGCCCGAGCTGACGCCGGCCAGGAGGCTCGTCGTCCCCGTGGGCGCCTGGGTGAGCAGGAAGCCGTTGCGGATGCCGTGTTGGGCAATCAGCTGCCGGATGTCCTCGGGCAGTCGCTGGATGAACCAGCCCTGCAGGTACTTCTCCTTGTCGAAGAGCGGGAAAGCGCCCTTCTCCTTGGCCAGCAATGCGGAGGTCCGGTAAGCCTCGTCGCGGATCAGGCGGTAGACCTCGTCGCAGACCTCGAAGGCCTTCTCGCTGCCGTAGCGGATGCCCAGCTTGATCAGCATGTCGGCCAGGCCCATGGTGCCGAGGCCGATGCGCCGGATGCCGTAGCGCTGGGCCTGCTCGTTCTCCTTGAAGAAGTACTCGGTGGCCTCGATCACGTTGTCGAGGAACCGGACCGCGATGGCCACGGTCTCCCGCAGGCCGTCAAAGTCGATGGCACCGTCCTCGACGAAGGCGGCCAGGTTGATGGCACCCAGGTTGCAGACGCCCCAGGGTCCCAGCGGCTGTTCACCGCAGGGGTTCACGCAGTTGATCTTCTCGCAGTACCACGTGTTGGAGCGCTTGTTCACCCGCTCCATGAACACGACGCCGGGTTCGCCCGAGGCCCAGGCGGACTCGCAGATCAGTTCCCACAGGTCCCGGGCGCGGACGGTCTTGTAGACCTTGCCGTTCCACTTCAGGTCCCAGGGCAGGTCCTGCTGGACCGCCTCCATGAAGGCGTCGCTGATGCACACCGAGAGGTTGGCGTTGGTGATCTTGGTCAGGTCCCGCTTGACGGTGATGAATTCCTCGATGTCCGGGTGATCGTCGTCCAGCATGAGCATGAGGGCGCCGCGGCGGCTGCCGCCCTGGATCACGCTGCCGGTCGCCGTGCTGTAGACCTCCGCCCAGGACACCGGACCGCTGGCGGTGCCGTTGACACCGCGCACGTACGTGCCCCGGGGGCGCAGGGTGGACAGATTCACCCCCACCCCGCCGCCGCGGGACATGATCTCCACCATCAAGCTGACGTTCTCCATGATGCCCCGGCGGCTGTCCTCGGGCGACGGGATCACGTAGCAGTTATAATAAGTAACCTTGTGGCCGGTCCCGGCCCCGGCCAGGATGCGGCCGCCCGGAACGAACTTGAAACCCTCCAGGGCCTTGCGAAACTTGCGTTCCCATTCCTCCCGCTTGCCGGGTTCCTCCACCTCGGCGATGGCGCGCGCCACCCGGTCCCACATCTC
>QGUQ01000132.1 GCA_003242195.1 Bacillota bacterium
GAACGGTTTATAAGAGACAGGGTTGGGCCCGTACACCGCCAGGCCGTTGGCCACGCCCACCTGCGGGCGCTCGGGGACGCGGCGCTCGGGCCGCGGCGCGTACTGGCCGCTGTGGACCACCCACTCCGCGTCGGCCGTGGCGATGTGCCGACGCCCCTCGGTGTCAGCGAGGCCCGCCGCGATCTGGACCATGTTGACCGCCTCCCGACCGTTGCGGGCGTAGCGCTGGATGACCCGCACCGCCCCCTCCTCGATGGGCATGCCCAGGCGCTCCGCGGCGTGGCGGGCGATGGTGCCCACCTCCGCGGGGGTCAGCTGCCGGAAGAACACCTCCACGCAGCGGGAACGGATGGCGGGCGGGATCTCGTCCGGCATGCGGGTGGTGGCGCCGACCAGCCGGAAGTCGGCCGGAAGACCGTTCTCGAACATGTCCTTGATGTGGGGCGGCAGGTTCGGGTCCTCCGGGTTGTAATAGGCGCTCTCCAGGATCACCTTGCGATCCTCCAGCACCTTCAAGAGCTTGTTCATCTGCACGGGGTGCAGCTCGCCGATCTCGTCGATGAACAGGATGCCCCCATGGGCGCGGGTGACGGCGCCCGGCTTGGGTTGGGGAATGCCCGCCACCCCCAGGGGCCCGGCGCCCTGGTAGATGGGGTCGTGGACGGAGCCGATGAGGGGATCGGCGATGCCCCGCTCGTCGAAGCGGGCCGTGGTGGCGTCGATCTCGACGAAGGCGGCGTCGGGCCGGAAGGGCGAGCGGGGGTTGCGCTTGGCCTCTTCCAGGACCAGCCTCGCCGCAGCCGTCTTGCCCACGCCGGGCGGCCCGTAGATGATCACGTGCTGCGGGTGGGGGCCGCAAAGGGCGGCGCGTAGCGCCCGCACGCCATCCTCCTGGCCGACGATGTCCTCGAACCGCCGGGGCCGGGTTCGCTCCGCCAGGGGCTCGGACAGGGAGATGGCGCGCAAGTGGGTGAGCTTGTCCTGTTCCTTGCGCGAATCCCGCCGCACGGCCACCCTGCTGCCCTGCTGGGCGCGCAGCAGGTTCCAGAAGTAGAGCCCGATCACCACCGCGAAGAAGAACTGGATGAAAAAGAAGACGCTCCCGTAGTCCATGCCGGCGGGCCCCCCCATCCTGTCGTCGCCCGTAGTATCCGGCCCCGGCAGACCCTTTACACCCCCGCGGCGGGCGGCAGGTGCAGCCAACCGGACCCGGGAGGCGTGCCCTGCCCTAGAGGCAGAGGCCGGGGAGGCGCGGAAAAGACGAGCCGGGCAGCGGCCTTGGGCCGCTGCCCGGCGTTCGATCGCGGAGCTATTGACGCAGGCGGTCGCCGGCATCTCCCCGCCGCCTTCGCGGCGGGCGGTGGCTCACGCCGTCTCCTCGTGCTTCTTGACCCGCTCGCGGGTGACCAGGATCGGCTCCCGCCGGTGCTTGACGCAGTCCTCCGTGATGACGACCTTGGCCACGTCGTCGCGGCTGGGCAGGTCGTACATCAGGTCCAGCATCAGGTCCTCGACGATGGCGCGCAGGCCGCGTGCGCCGGTGTTGCGCTTGAGGGCCTCCTTGGCGATGGCCCGCAAGGCGGCCGGCTCGAACTCCAGCTCGACGTTGTCCAGCGCCAGCAGCTTCTGGTACTGCTTGACCAGCGCGTTCTTCGGCTCGGTGAGGATCCGCACCAGGGCATCCTCGTCCAGCGCATCCAGGGTGGCGATGACGGGCAGCCGCCCGACGAACTCGGGGATGAGCCCGAACTTCAGGAGATCTTCGGGCAGGATGTGCTGGAGCACCTCGCCCACGTTGGTCTCCCGGCGGCTGCGCACCTCGGCGCCGAACCCCATCACGCGCCGCCCGATGCGGTTCATGATGATCTTGTCGATGCCCTCGAAGGCGCCGCCGCAGATGAACAGGATGTTGGTGGTGTCGATCTGGATGAACTCCTGGTGCGGGTGCTTGCGCCCGCCCTGGGGCGGCACGCTGGCTACCGTCCCCTCCAGGATCTTGAGCAGCGCCTGCTGGACGCCCTCACCCGAGACGTCCCGGGTGATGGACGGGTTCTCCGCCTTGCGGGCGATCTTGTCGATCTCGTCGATGTAGACGATGCCGCGCTCCGCCCGCTCGATGTCGTAGTCGGCGGCCTGGATGAGCTTCAGCAGGATGTTCTCCACGTCCTCGCCGACGTAACCCGCCTCCGTCAGGGAGGTGGCGTCGGCGATGGCGAAGGGCACGTTGAGCAGCTTGGCCAGGGTCTGGGCGAGGAGCGTCTTGCCCGACCCCGTCGGGCCGATCATCAGGATGTTGCTCTTCTGCAGCTCGACGTCGTCGACGCGCCCGCCCAGGTGGATGCGCTTGTAGTGGTTGTAGACCGCGACGGACAGGATCTTCTTGGCCCGCTCCTGCCCGATCACGTACTGGTCGAGGAAGGCCTTGATCTCCGCGGGCTTGGGGAGGTCCTTGAGCTCCACGTCGGCCTCCTCGCTCAGTTCTTCCTCGATGATGTCATTGCAGAGCTCGATGCACTCGTCGCAGATGTAGACACCCGGACCGGCGACCAGGCGCTTGACCTGGTCCTGGTACTTGCCGCAGAAAGAGCACTTCAACTGCCCTTTCTCGTCGGTGAACTTGAACATGATGACCCCTCTCTTGCCGGGAGGCTAGCCGTCCGCCCGCTTCTCCCGCGGCTGGAGCACGTGATCGATGATCCCGTACTCCTTGGCTTCTTCCGCCGTCATGAAGAAGTCGCGCTCCGTGTCCCGCTCGATCCGCTCCAACGGCTGCCCCGTGTGCTTCGCCAGGATCTCGTTGGCCACCTGGCGCAGCTTCAGGAGCTGGTCGGCATAGATTTTCACGTCAGAGGCGGTCCCGCCGACCTGGGAGTGGGGCTGGTGGATCATGATACGCGAGTGGGGCAAGGCGTAACGCTTGCCCTTGGTTCCGCCGGCCAGCAGGATCGCCCCCATGCTGGCGGCGAGGCCGACGCAGTACGTGGCCACGTCCGGCTTGATGTGCTGCATCGTGTCGTAGATGGCGAGGCCGGCGTCGACGCTGCCACCAGGGCTGTTGATGTAGACGGAGATGTCCTTGTCCGGATCGTCCGTCTGGAGGAACAGGAGCTGGGCGATGACGGAGTTGGCCACCACGTCGTCGATGGCGGTGCCGATGAAGACGATGCGGTCCTTCAGGAGCCGCGAGTAGATGTCGTAGGCACGCTCGCCACGGTTGGTCTGCTCGATGACGTACGGAACCAGGTTCATGCTCGCCCACCTCGCCCCTTGCCACCGAAACCGGGCTGGTGGGCCGGGGACAGCCTCATCGATCCCTTGGCCGCAGCCAGCCGCGCCCTCCCGGCTTCGGTGTCTATTATATTGACCCTCGAGGCCGCCCGCTTGCGAGGAATCTGAACCGGCCCGGAACCGGGCCGGAACCCGGCTCCCGCGGCCGGCCATTGACACCCACACCTGGCAGTTTGTCACTGGGCGCCGCCGGTCGATGCACCGGGCTCCGCCCCATCGGATCCCGGAGTCGCGCCGGATCCCGGCGCCTCACCCGGCGCGGCAGCTGGTTCCTCCGTCCCTGAGGCCGCGCTGCCCGCGCCGTCCCCGGCCTGCGGGCCGGTCTCCGCCTCCGGAGCATCGCCACGGGCGATGGCCACCAGGCGGTCGATGATCTTCCGCCGGCGCACCGCGTCGGCGATCTCCAGCAGGTAACCCGTCTGGGCAAAGACCCGGCGCAACCGCTCGTACGGCTGGCCGTAGGCCGCGGCGATGGCGCGGACCTCCGCCTCCACCTCCGCCGGTTCCGCCTCGATGCCCTCCTTCTTCCCCACGGCATCGAGGACGAGATCGGCACGGACCTCCGCCACCGCGCGCTCCCGGAACTGCTCCCGCAACCCCTCGCGGGTCTGGCCCGTTTGCTGGAGAAACCGCTCGAGATCGGTGCCCTGCCGGCGCAGCTGGTCCTCCAGTTGCTCCACCAGCTGGTCGATGCGGCGGTTCACCAGCGTGTCCGGCACTTCGACGCGCGCCTGCTCGACCACCCGCTCGACCACCTGGTTACGGAACTGGGACCGGGCGCGCTGGCTGGCAATTTCGGTCAGTTCTTTCTCGATGCGCTGGCGCAAATCCTGCAGGCTGTCCGCCCCGGCGGCTTCTCGGGCGAATTCGTCGTCTAGCTCGGGCAACTGCTTGCGCTTGAGCTCCTTCAGCCGGATGTGGAAGGTCGCCTTCTTCCCCCGCAGCGCCTCGTCGCCGAAGTCGTCCGGGAAGGTGACCTCGACGTCCTTCTCCTCACCCGGCCGCATGCCCAGAAGCTGCGCCTCCACGTCCTCCAGCAGACGGCCAGCTCCCAGCTCGACGCTGTAGTTCTCGGCCTGCCCGTTGGGCACCGGCCGACCGTCCATGGTACCGGAGAAGTCGATGACGGCGGTCATGCCCTTCTCGGCCGGCGCGTCATCCGCGGGGACCAGGGTGGCGTGCATCTCCTGAAGCCGCCGGAGCTCCTCATCGACCTGCTCGGCGGTCACCTCCACCGCCGGCGGCTCGAGACGCAGGGACCGATAATCGCCCAGGTCCACCTCCGGCTTGACCTCCACCTCGGCGGTGAACCGCAGGCCGGTCTCCTCGTCGAAAGACTCCACCGTCAGCTTCGGCCGGTCGATGGGCTCGATGCCCGTCTGGGCAACGGCCTGGCTGTAGGCCTCGGGCAGCAACCGGTCCAGCGCTTCCTCATAGAGGGCGGCCTTGCCCAGGTGCCGCTCCACCAAAAAGCGAGGCGCCCGCCCCTTGCGGAAGCCAGGGATCTGCACCCGGCGTACCAGGCGGCGGTAGGCCTGGTCCACCGCCTTGGCCACCGTTTCCGCGTCGACCTCCACCGTCAGGGTCGCGCGGCGGTCTTCCACCTTCTCCAGGGTCGCCTTCAATCCGTCCATCCTCCCCGGACGTCACCCGCGCTCCTCCCGCGGCCCGTCGCGCCGGCACCGGCCACCCGTGCCCGCCGACTCCCGGCCTCGTTCATGCCCCGGGCCCGGGACGGGACTCCCGGGTTTCTCCACTCGTATCGTGATACGAATGAAAGGGCGGGGGAAGAGGGGTGCACGGCGGCCCGCCCGGCCGGGCCGTGCTCGCGGGCAGTTCACCTTTCACGATACCGATGCATTGTAGCACAGCGCCGATTTCCGCGGCAATCGCGGTCACCGCCGCCCGCACCGCGCCCCCAGGGCGGGGGGATGGTAAAGATAAAAGGGCCGTGTACCCGTCGCGGTCACGGCCTCCCAGTCAGCGCTGAGCGGGAGACGGGATTCGAACCCGCGGCCTTCTGCATGGCAAGCAGACGCTCTACCCCTGAGCTACTCCCGCGTTCCGTCCCTTCTCACGCGGCGCCGTCCGATGACGCCGCCGGCTCGGCCCGGGGCACTCCCGTTCGCCCCCAGCCTGTGCGGGCGGGGAGATTCGAACTCCCACGGGACGAACCCACCAGATCCTAAGTCTGGCGCGTCTACCATTCCGCCACGCCCGCAGAGGCGTCACCGCACGGCTACCGCGTTCCTCATTCTAGCACCGGTCGGCCCCATTGTCTATCACCACCCGCCGGGTCGTCCGTGTCACGTTCCGGTGGGTGCCCCCAGCGGAAATACGTCGTCAAGCCACCGGTGCCCCGACGTGCGCCAGATCGCGGAGCACCTGAACCCAGGGTC
>QGUQ01000555.1 GCA_003242195.1 Bacillota bacterium
GATACGAGCATACCCATATTTCGCATAGAAGTCTCGATAGTAGATTTCCGCCGCCTGCTCTCTCGTGAGATTGCGAATACCTTCCTCGCCAAGCTCCGGGTACGAGCGCAAAGAAATACCCCAGTGGGTAATCCCACCGGGGTCCGATGGATGTTCCGAAAGCCCCCCTTCGTGTTTTAGGACAACGTCCACAGCGCGGAGGAATTTCTCATCGTTGGCCCACACTTCGTGCCCGAGCGATGGCTTCATCCAACGACATCCCCCTTCGCCTGTAGAAGTAGTGCAACGACGGGTAATCCTTGCCCGTCCTCCTGGCAACGTCCTTGAGAGTCAGCGTTTCGCCGTTGAACGTTACCAGAACATCCGTTCTCCTATGAGAAGACATCGCCGCTTTAATGGCGTCTTCCAGCGAATAGCCCTCTGTCCGATACAGGCGATGGAGCCGCTTATATGGCACGCCCAGTTCTTCGGCCAGATCTTTAAGGACGTATTCCTTCCCGTTGTACGTAACGACCACATTCCGACTGTGATTCCGTGCTTGGGTTGTCTGCGGTACCCAGCGGCAGTTGCCGGGTTCGTAATTTCCGTCATTGTTAATGCGATCAAGCGTGTAACCAGGCGGGCATGGCCCCATGTCCCTGTAGAAAGCAAGAAAGTCCCGTTCCCACTCGGGGGCCATTCTTATACCTCGCCCACCATATCGCGGGAACCCGTGCCACGTCGGATCTGTGCAGCGCTTTTTCGCTGCCAACCACGCCCTATACTCCCTCGATGGTTTTCTGTAAGACGAATGGCCGTGTTTGAGCAAGCGGTTGCGGTGAAATTCGCGGGCCGCGCAACCGCAACTCTTACTGAGGCCGCGCTTTAGGTTCCACTCATTGACGTTGCGTTCGGTTCCGCAGGCACATTGGCATCGTATCCACCGCCGAGGTTTACTGCCTTTCGGGCGCTCGATAACTTCGAGCACTGTCCATCGGCCAAATACCATGCCGGGTACAATCTCCATGATCTTTCACCCCGGCTATATCTTACCATATCCGTAGCGTCGCGGTCTCGCTGATAGACGCCTTCCCTCAGTAGTCCCGCTCCCGCTCCCGAAACGACAGGAACTGACTCTCGATGGCCCCGATCCGCCCAGGCTCGTCCACGTGGATGGTCAGGATCCAGCCGCCGATAACCGGGTGGACCTTGAGTCGCCGCAGCAGGCCCGTCTGTCCCTCGAAGCAGCCAGGATGGTAGGCCCACACGCCGCGCCTGAGTACCTGCAGCATGACGTGATAGTGGCCGTCGCAGAGGATGTGCGGCTCGTCACCCGGTGCGTATGCCTCGATGGCCTTTTGCAGGCGGTAAGAGATGGCATAAGCCACCCCGCCCGCGCCATGCGTGAGGTCAAGAAAAATGCCGGGTGCAATCTCCACCCGGCGCGCCCACTGGCCGATGTACTCCATGTCTGGCCGCTCCCGGGCGATGGCCCGGCCCGGGTCGATACCGACGGATTTCAAGTAGCTGAGGTCGTGATTCCCGGTTATGAACGTGGTCGGCAGGTCGTTGGGATAGTGCTCGATGACGTAATCGACCTGCCGGTCATGACCGACAAGAAACAGGTCGTACTGCT
>QGUQ01000133.1 GCA_003242195.1 Bacillota bacterium
GGAGAATTGTATAAGAGACAAGGTGTGGGAGTTGCTGGCCCGCCCCGCCACCTGGATGATCATGGGCCGCTCCCTCGCCCTGGTGGCCACCGTGACCGCGGCTGCGGTGGTCGTGGCGGTTCCCCTCGCTTGGCTGACGGCGCGGGCCAATCTGCCCCTGCGCAGGTTCTGGTTCGTGGCCACCGTCCTGCCCCTGGCCATCCCCAGCTATGTGGGCAGCTTTCTTTACGTCATCGCCCTGGGCCCCAAGGGCATGCTGCAGCGCGCCCTGGCGCCCCTGGGGGTGGAGAGGCTGCCGGAGCTGTACGGCTTCCCGGGCGCCTTTCTGGTCATGACGCTCTTCACCTACCCGTACGTGCTGCTGACGGTGCGCGCGGCCCTGCTGAGGATGGACCCGGCACTGGAAGAAGCGTCCTACAGCCTGGGCAAGGGGCCCTGGGAAACCTTCCGGGCCGTCGTGCTGCCCCAGCTGCTCCCGGCCATCGTGGCCGGCGCGCGGCTCGTGGCCCTGTACACCCTGGCCGAGTTCGGCGCGGTGGCGGTGCTGCGCTACGAGACGTTCACGTGGGCGATCTACACCCAGTACCAGTCGGCCTTCGACCGCACCACGGCGGGCGGGCTGGCGCTGGTGCTGGTGGCGGTGGCGCTATCCATCCTGGCGGCGGACGCGGGACTGCGGCAGCGCTGGCGCCTGTACCGCGACTCGCCGGGCACCGCGCGCCCCGCCTCCCCGGTGGACCTGGGCCGCTGGCGCTGGCTGGCCGTGGCGTACTGCACCGCCATCACGCTGCTGGCGCTGGTGGTGCCGCTGGCGGTCCTGCCTGCTGGGGCGTGCGTGGGGCGCTGGACGGCGGCGTCTGGACGCTGGTCGGCCCGGCGGCCCTCCGTTCCGTCTACGTCTCCGCCCTGGCGGCGGTGGCGGCGGTAGCCGCCGCGCTGCCGGTGGCGGTTCTTGGCGCCCGCTATCCCGGGCGGCTCAGTGCCGTGGTGGAGCGTGCCAGCTACGTGGGCTTCGCCGTGCCGGGCCTCGTCATCGCCCTGGCGCTGGTGTTCTTCGGGATCCGCTTCCTGACGCCGTTGTACCAGACCCTGGTCCTGCTGGTGGCGGCCTACGCGATGGTGTTCGTGCCCACGGCGCTGGGGGCGGTGCGGGCGACCCTCCTGCAGGTGGATCCGAAGCTGGAGGAGGTGGCCCGCAGCCTCGGGCGCCGGCCCTGGCAGGTGTTCGCCACGGTGACGCTGCCCCTGGTGTGGCCGGGGGTGATGTCCGGGGCGGGGATGGTGTTCCTCCTGACGATGAAGGAGCTGCCCATCACGCTGATTCTCAGCCCTCCCGGCTTCGACACCCTGGCCACCTCCGTCTGGTCCTCCATCTCCGAGGCCTTCTTCGGGCAGGCGGCGGTCAAGTCGCTGCTGCTGATCGCCGCGTCGGCCCTGTCCGTGGCCATGATCCTCCGTCGTGAAGGGGAGTTGCAGCCGTGAGCGGGCCGGTGATCCGCTGCGCCGGTTTGTCCAAGCGCTTCGCCGGTGTGGTGGCCGTGCAGGATCTCGACCTCGAAGTGGAGCGGGGGCAGGTGCTGGTCCTGGTGGGGCCCAGCGGCTGCGGCAAGACCACGACCCTGCGCCTGATCGCCGGCTTCGAGGTGCCCGATGCCGGCGTCGTCGAGCTGAGCGGCACCGTGGTGGCGGGTGGGCGCCGGTTCGTCCCGCCGGAGCGGCGGCGCGTGGGCTTCGTCTTCCAGGAGTACGCCCTGTTCCCCCACATGACGGTGGCGGAGAACGTGGCTTACGGGCTGCCGCGGGGCCCGGAGCGCCAGCGGCGGGTCCGGGAGGTCATCGAGCTGGTGCGCCTGCAGGGGCTGGAGGGCCGCTATCCCCACGAGCTTTCGGGCGGCCAGCAGCAGCGCGTCGCCCTGGCGCGCGCCCTGGCGCCCCGGCCCGAGATCCTGTTGCTGGACGAGCCCTTCTCCAACCTGGACGCCGACCTGCGCCGGCGCGTGCGGGAAGAGGTGCGGGACATCCTGCGGCAGACTGGCACGACGGCCATCTTCGTCACCCACGACCGCCGGGAGGCGCTGAACCTGGGGGACCGGGTGGCGGTGATGAACGCCGGCCGCATCGAGCAGGTCGGCACGCCCGACGAGGTCTACTACGAGCCCGCCACGCCCTTCGTCGCCCAGTTCATGGGGCCGGCGTCCTTCCTGCCGGGGCGGGTGCGACGGGGTGGCATCGAGACCGAGGTGGGCATCCTCCCCCAGGAGGCGGGCCTGCCCGAGGGGGCGCCGGTGCGGGTGCTGGTACGGCCGGACGACGTGCACATCCGCCCCAGCGCCGCGGGCAGGGGGGTCATCGTCCGCCGGGAGCGGCGCGCCGGGTTCTTCCGCTACCACGTCCGCCTGGACACCGGGACGGTGCTGGAGAGCGAGCTGGTGCACGTGCACGATTACCCCGTGGGGACGCGGGTCGAGGTGACCCTGGATGCCGGCCACCCGCTGCGCTGGTTCCCGGCCGGTGAGGAGGCGTCCGGTGCCGGCGCGTCCGGGCCGGAGCCTGCGCCGGGAACGAGCGCGGCCGGCGGGAGGATGGCGGCGGGGCCGGGCATGAACGGGGATACCGGCCCGTCGCCCCGGGTGCGTGTGACCAGCCGGTAGGCGGTCCGCCACCCGTGCCGGCTGGCGGGGTCTTGGTCGAGATCCCGGCGGCACGGGGGCGGGGACCGCCAGGAAACGGTTCGCCCTTTCCGGGAGGTCGGTCCATGCGGCTGCTGGTGACCGGAGGCGCAGGCTTCATCGGTTCCCATCTGGCCGAGTACGCCCTGGCGCGGGGCGCCGAGGTGGTGGTGCTGGACGCCCTGACCGCCAACTACGAGCCCGCCCTCAAGCGCCACAACGTGAAGGCCGTCCGTGAGACCGCCCGCCGGTTGGGGGCGTCGTTCCGGTTCGTCCGCGGCGACGTGCGCGACGCGGCGCTGCTGGACCGGTTGTTTGCCCGCCACCGCTTCACCCACGTGGCCCACCTGGCCGCGTTGCCGGGCGTCCGGCCTTCCCTGGCCGCGCCCCGGCGGTACCTGGAGATCAACGTGGGCGGGACGGTGGCCCTTCTGGAGGCGGTGCGTCGCCACGGGGCGGAACGGGTGGTCATCGCTTCGTCGTCGTCCGTGTACGGGGCCCGGCCGGGACCCTGGTCTGAGTCCTTGCCGCCCGCGCCCCTGTCCCCGTATGCCGCTTCCAAGGCCGCGGCCGAGCAGTACGCCCTGACCTACCAGCGGCTGCTGGGCATCGGAGTCACCTGCCTGCGCTACTTCACCGTCTACGGGCCGCGGCAGCGGCCGGACATGGCCATCGCCCGGTTCACGGCCCACGCCCTGGCCGGCCGCCCGGTTCCCGTCTACGGCGACGGGAACTCGCGGCGCGACTACACCGAGGTGAGCGACGCGGTCCGGGGGACCTGGGCAGCCCTGTGCGAGCCGGGGACCGATTTCCGGGTCTACAACCTGGGTTCGGGGCGTCCCGTCACCCTGCACGAGCTGATTGCGGCCCTGGGGCGCGTGCTGCGGCGTCCCATCGCCCTCGAGCCGCAGCCGCCGGCCCCCGGCGATGCGCCGGCTACGTGGGCCGACCTGTCCCTCGCCCGCCAGCGGCTGGGCTACGAGCCCCGCGTGTCGCTGGAGCAGGGGCTGGCGCGCTACGTAACCTGGGTGTGCGGCCAAGCCGGCGGCCCCGACTCCCTTGCGAGCTCCCGCAGCGCCGCCTTCCACGGCAGGGACTTGCGGTAAGGGCGGTGTCCGCTGAAGGCGGCGAGGGCATCCCCGCGCTGAGCAACGGTGCCGGCTGCTAGGGGGCACCCGCTTCGAGCAGCACGCGGTTTCGGGCGAGGAAGAGCGTCAAGACGAGGGTCAGCACCCCCGTACCGACAAGAAGCCATTCGATCTTCACCACGTCGGCAATGGGCCCGAACAGGAGCATGCCCACCGGCATCATCGAAGTCGAAATCATCCCGAATACGCCAAATACCCTTCCCAAATAGTTTTCGTCCACCTTTTCCTGGACCAGCACGTTGGTCGGCGTCTGGAAAACCGGCATGACCACACCGAATACCGCCATGATCAACAAGTAGAGCCAAAAATGCGGAACAACGCCCAGGGCGAAGGTGCACGCTCCCATGATGCCGCTGGCAAAGGCCATGGTGTGCACCTTGTTGGGAAATCCTCCCCAGGCAGCGATCAATCCGCCGCCGGCCATCATCCCCGCCGAAAAGACGATCTCGATTGCACTCAGGCGCCACACGTCATCGCCAAAGCTTCGTGCCACCTGCAAAGGTGTGAGAAAGGCGGCCGGCGCCATCAAGAAGTAGAATATGGCGAAGAACAGGAACAGATTCTTCAGAAATCGATGGGACCGGATGTAGGACAACCCGAGCTTGATGTCGTCGAAATAGCTGGTCGCCTGTGCTTCCGAGGCCTTGGAGTGGGCCTTGACACGGACAAACGCAAGAAGGGTCACGATCCCGACGATGGCGGTCAGGACGTCGATGAACAAGATCGTCTCGATCGCGGACGTCGTGAGAAGTGCGGCGCTCACCATCGGTGCGATGAACATGATGAGCGCCTGCAAGCTTCCGTTGGTGCCGTTCACTTTGGTCAATTGTTCCGCCGGTACGATTTGCGGCAGGATCGCGCCGACCGCGGGGGTCTGAACGCCGGTTCCAAGGGCGCGGATCGCGGCGATGACAAGGAGAAGCCACATGGAGCCGTATCCCGCCAGAAAGGCAATAGCCAGAATGAGGGTGGCCAGCGCGATGATGGCGTCCGACCAAATGATCAGCATCTTGCGGTTGTACCGGTCGGCCCACACGCCCGCGAAAGGGGACAGCAGAAACGTGGGGAGGAAGCCGCAAAGAATGTAGACAGTCATCATCGCGCCGGACTGCGTGTTGAGGGTGATGTACCACAGGATTGCATACTGGACCAGGGACGAGCCGAACAGTGAAATGGTTTGACTGCCCAAAAAAAATATGATGTTCCGCTTCCAGTTCTCCTTCTCACACTCCTGGACGATTGTCTCTGCTGCATTCATCCTTTCACAACCTTCTTGCTTTTCGGTGACTGGCATACCTGCGCGGAAGATTCCCGAGAGACCCGCCTGCCTGTAGAACGCCTTGGTCATCGTCGAAGACAGAAGGATCAGCGTCGGGGGACATGCCGACGGGACGGAGCTAATTATCCGGAAGGGCGCATCGCCGCGTCAAGGGTTGCCGGTGTGTGCACCACGGTCCGGCGCCGGCGGCGCCGGTCGAGCTCCAGCACCGTGTCGACCGCGGCCTCGTGGGGGAAGCAAAGAGGAGAGGGCATGCGACGCGCATACCCTCTCCTGGATTACCTGGGAAAGGTCGTCGTGGGAGATTGCGTCTTACAGCCACAGCGACGCCACGATGGGCGCGATGAGCAGGGCCACGATGTTGATGATCTTGATCATCGGGTTGATGGCAGGGCCGGCGGTGTCCTTGTAGGGGTCGCCCACGGTGTCGCCGGTGACGGCGGCCGCGTGGGCCTCCGTGCCCTTGCCGCCGTAGTAGCCCATCTCGATGTACTTCTTGGCGTTGTCCCAGGAACCGCCGCCGTTGGTCATCTGGATGGCCAGGAACAGGCCCGTGA
>QGUQ01000556.1 GCA_003242195.1 Bacillota bacterium
CCTTAGAGCCCCATCAACCGGGGTACGGTTCGCCTCCCGGACCGCCAGCCGGCCCGGCCATTAGGAACCGGCCACCGGGCCAGCCGGGCTACCGGCGCCCGGGCCCACCTGCTCCCCGCACAGCCAGGCGACCAGCTCCTCCGGCTCGGTGCGAATACCCACGTAGAAGGGACCGAACTCGCCGTAGCGGGCGCTGGCCTCGTCGAAGCGCATCTCGTAGACGACGCGCTTGAAGTCCACGGGATCGTCGGCGAAGAGGGTCACGCCCCACTCCCAGTCGTCCAGGCCCACCGAGCCGGTGACGATCTGCGTAACCCGGCCGGCGTACTTCCGCCCGACCATGCCGTGGCTGTGCATCATCCGCCCGCGCTCCTCGAAGGGCAGCATGTACCAGTTGTCCTGGCCCGCCCGCTTCTTGCTCATCGGGTAGAAGCAGACATGGCGGGCACCGGGGATCTGCGGGTAGAGGCGCCGGCGGATGGCCGGATCCTGCGCCACCTCCGGCCGCGGCCCCTCGGGGCCGGACTGGTAGAAGCTCAGCTCCACCACCGACACGTAGGAGTAGGTCGGGATCGTGTAGTCGGCCAGGGCGGTGGCGGCAAAGCCCGTCTCCAGACCGTTCAGGTCCGCCAGGGACGGCCGGAAGTGCAGGATCAGCAGGTCTCCCTTGTGGCCCACCACCCGGTAGAGGGCGCTGTCGCCCCTACCTGCCTCCTTCACCGCCGCGGCGTCGCGGAAGAACTTGGCGGCCTCGCGGGCCACCCGCACCCGCTCCACCGGGTCCAGCTGCTTCCAGCGCGGCCAGTCCAGCCGCCGGAAGTCATGCAGGACGAACCAGCCCTCAAGGGTATGGGGGGCGGGATTGGACGGGTGGGAGGTCGGCCCGTTGGCGGGGTGTGTCGTCTGTTCAGCCATCTTCGTCCCACCTCACCGCCTTGAGCATGGCAGAAGTGGCGCCCGGGGGCAACCTCCCTCCCCCTAGCGGCCCCCTACCCGGGCTCTCCCTTCAAGGCAGCACCCGGACTTCGGGGCGGAAGGCCTCGAAAAACTGGTCGACGACGGTGAAGCCGTGCAGGTAGATGTCGATGGCCGCCACCACGAGCCACAGTACAGCCAGCACCATCACGATGCGCCGGTCCATCGGCGGTCCTCCTCACACTTCCAGCTGGTGCTCCAGCAACCAGGCCGCCATCAAGAAGAACGCCAGGGCCACCAGGCCGATCCCCAGGAACGGGGCCGGATGAAGGGCCACCGCGGTCATCACCACGCTGGCGGTTCCCTCGCGGTGGACCGTGATGTCCGGGATGAGGAAGAGATTCCAATGCGGCAACCACCCCAGCACCCCGGACGCCAGGGTTCCCGCCCGCAGCAGCAACCAGCCCCCGCCGAGGAAGGCCAGGGCGGTCACCAGGCCGTGACCCCGGGGGAACATCCTGCCGACGACCCACGCCAGCTGGACCAGGGTCAACAACACGGGGATGGCAAGGAAGGCGATGACGCCAGCGGTCAGCCCGTCGCGGAGCAGGGCCCGCACCGTCACCTCCATGAGGCCGGGCGGGAGCGGCGCCACCAAGTCTGCAAGGTCGATTCCCCGCGCCAGGACCACACAGC
>QGUQ01000557.1 GCA_003242195.1 Bacillota bacterium
CTCCTCCCACCTGTTCCACCCCCACCCCCCCCGCCACGCCCGCCGGCCCCGGGCGCGTGGCCAGCACCCCCGCCGCCAGCCGCGTCGGGGCGGGGATGGTGCGGGCGGCCACCACCACCGGCACCTGCGGGCCCCCGTCCCCGCCCCCGCCGGCGGCGGGCCCCAAGTAGAAGGCCACGACGCTGGTCACCGCCAGCCCGACCAGGACAGGCAGCAACAGGTAACGAACGATGCGCCCGCGGCTCAATCCTCGCCCCTCCCCCGCTCCGTCCCGGTTACGCCCGTCTCGTCCTCCCTGCCGCTCTGCGCTGGTGCCTGCTGGGCGACGTCCTTCACGCTCCCGCCTCCATGCCGGAACGGGCCCACCTCAGTGCACCAGCCGCACGACCCGGACACCCGTCTCCGCGGTCACCGGGCCCGCCTCCCCTTCGACCACGTACCGGATGAACCGGCCCACCACCTGGCCATCCCCCTCCCGGGCCTCCTCCAGGAAGAAGGCGGCGAAGCCCGTGACGATCACGGTGTCGCGGCCGTGAGCCTCGTCGAATCCCCGGACCACGGGCACGATCACCAGGCGCGGCGAGTCCGGGGGGAAGTCCAGATGGGTGCTGAACGGGTCCGCCTCGATGCGCTCCCGGTACGCCGTCACGGCGCCCGTCTGGTGGCCCGGTTCCGTCTCGATCTCCTGCCCGATCCGCACCCAGCCGGGATAGCCATGCAGGATGTTCTCCCGCACCTGTTGGGCGCCCCGGCCTCCCAGCGCCAGCAGGTGGAAGTTCCCCGGCGAGCCGGGCCGGTCCAGGACCAGGGTGTACCGCTCCCCGAACTGGAGCGGTTGTTCTTCGACGCCGAAGGGCTGCACACCCGACACGGCCACCGCGCCCGCCACCTCGGCCTCGGCCTCCGCCGAGACCTCCACGTCCTCGATGCCCAGCACGCGGGCGAGTCCCATGGGCACCGTGGCCTTCAGGCGGACCGTGACCCGGCTCCCGTCCGCCGACACCGCTACCTCGGCCCGCCCCGGGTCGGCCCCGTTGGCGGCCACGTATTCGTAGGCCTGGCGGCGGGCCTCCCCGGGGTCCTCCGGGAGGTCGTGGGCCGCGGCCAGGGCGGCCGCGTCGGCCGCCTCCTGCAGGCGCTGGCGCTCGGCGTAAAGGCGACCTCCGTCCAGGACCAGGCCCGCCAGGCCGAGAAGGATGACCATGGTGAGGGCCGACAGGATGGCAACGTTGCCGGCCTCACCGGTCCGGGTCCGTGCCGCCTCGGCGGAGGCGTGGTGCTCGCCCGATGCCCTGCGCGCCGCCCGGTGCCCCGGGCCCCGCTCGTACAGCCCGCGGTGGCGTGGCCGTCCCACCCGCCGTCCCTCCCCGCCTCACTCGATGCGCATGGTCACGGTGCCCCGCACCGTCTGCTGCCGCCCGGTGATGGCCGCCAAAGGAGTCACGTACTCGAAGGGATAGCTGACGTCCACGGTCAGGGGCGCCCCTACGCGGCGCTGGGAGAGGGCGGGCGTGATGGAAATGGTGAGGCGGTCGCCCTCCAGTCCGACGGCGGCGTCGCGGACGCGCTGGCGGATGCCCTCGTCGTCGGCCGCGTGCACCACGCCGTAC
>QGUQ01000558.1 GCA_003242195.1 Bacillota bacterium
CCCACGGACGGCTCGCTCAGGGCCAGCGGCGGTGCCGGGGCGCTCACCCCCCCCCCGACGGCCGCGACGGCGATGCAGCCCGCCGCGGCGAGGCCGGGACGGGTCTCCCGCCCCCCTTCCACCCGCATCCTGTCTCGGCGGCGATAGAGCAGGATGCCCGCGGCCACGCCGGCCAGGACCACCGCCAGCCACACGGCGAAGCCCGGGCCCGGCATGGGCGCCGGCAGCACCAGCCCGCGGTTGCTCAGGTAAGCCGGGCCCGGGAGCCGTACCGCCTCTGCCGGTGGCGGCAGGTTCAGGAACACGGCCCCGTACCAGAAGAACAGCTGCAGCAGCAAGGGTGTGTTGCGCACCACTTCCACGTAGGCAGACGCCACCAACCGCAACGGCGCATTGGCGGACAACCGCGCCAGGCCGGCCACCACCCCCAGGATGGTCGCCAGCACGATGCCCGCCGCGGCGACCCGCAACGTGTTCACAAGGCCGGCCAGAAAGGCCCGCGCGTAGGAGTCGGACGGCTGGTAGGGGATGGAGCTCTCCCCGATGGCAAAGGAGGCCGGATGGCGGAGGAAGCGGAATTCCAGCGGGATGCCCAGTTGCTGCAGATTATTCCGCACGTTGACGTAAACGAAGGCTGCGAAGGCGGCGACCCCCGCCAGGAACAGCGCCTGGATCAGCGCCCGCCGCACGCGCACGTCGCCCAGGGCCGCAAGGGCCGGGCCGGACGGACGGAGGTTCATGGCGTCCCCTCCCCGATCCCGGACTTCGGGGACGACCGGGCGGTCCCGGAACGCGATGGGGCATCCCGGGACGGCCGCGATCACCGGCGATCAACGGAAGGGCGGGGCATACAGGAGGCCGCCGCGGTTCCACAGGTCGTTCGGACCGCGCTCAAGATTGAGTTCCGTACCCGGGCCGAGGTGGCGGGCGTAGATCTCCCCGTAGTTGCCCACGTGTTTGATGACGCGGTAGGCAAAGTCGTTGCTCAGGCCCAGGCCCCGGCCCAGCTCGCCTTCGACCCCCAGAAAGCGCCGGATGTCCGGATTGTCGCTGTCCTTGAACTGGTCGACGTTCTTGGAGTCGATCCCGAATTCCTCGGCCTGGATGGTGGCGAAGACCACCCACTTCACCACGTCGAACCAGGCGGAGTCGTTGTTCTTGACGGCCGGGCCGAGGGGCTCCTTGGAAAGGATCTCGTCCATGATGACATGGGCGTCAGGATCGGCCAGCTTGGCCCGTCGCCCCGCCAGTTGGGAACGGTCGGAGGTCACCGCGTCGCAACCGCCGGCTTCGTAGGTGGTGTAGAGCTGGTCCGCATCTTCGAAGGTCTTGGCCGTGTACCGGGCACCGACGGCCCGCATCTTGTCCGTGAGCACCATCTCGTTGGTCGTACCGCTGAGCACGCAGATACTGGCGCCGTCCAGGTCCTCCAGCGAGTCGATCCCCTTGTCCCTGGGCACCATGATGGCCCCGCCGTCGTAGAAGGTCGTGGGTGCGAACTCCATGCCGTTGGCGGTGTCGCGGCCCAGGGTCCACGTGGTGTTGCGCATCAGCACGTCCACCTCGCCCGACTGGACCGCGGTGAAACGCTCCTGGGCGCTGAGGGGGC
>QGUQ01000559.1 GCA_003242195.1 Bacillota bacterium
GGCGCCGGCGCCCGTTCTTCCGATGTAGTTGTAGTACAATCAAGTCTGGCACGGATTTCGAGGGATCGCAAAGGAGCGTGGCGTCCATGAGCGCGACCCAGGTTCTCGCCCAGCCCGCGGAGGTACCCCGCGACCGCTTCGAGCAGGAAGTGCTCCAGCACAAGGGTCCGGTCCTGGTGGAGCTGTGGAGGCCGGGGGCGGCGACCGGCTTCTTCACCGAGGCCCTGGTCGAACAGGCGCGGCGCCACCCGGAGGTCAAGCTGGTACGGATCAACGTGGACGAGTACCGCGACCTCATCGACGAATACCACAGCCGTCGCGCCATCAACCAGACCTACGACCTCGCCCACGTGCCCGGCGTGGCGCTCTTCCGCAACGGCAAGCTGATCACCACGATGAAGCCCCTCATCCTCAACTCCGAGCCCGCCCTCGTCGCCTACAACACGCGCCGGCAGCTGGACGTATTCCTGGCCAAGTTCGTCGAGGACGTGAAGACCAGCGTGCCCAGCGACGAGTCCGACTCGCCGGCCGCCGGGCAGCAGGCCTCCGGGCCGGCCGATGACAAGGACGCCAAGATCAAGGCCGCGCTGGAGAAGGCGGCCAAGATCAAGGCGGAGCGGGCCAAGCAGAAGGCGGCGGCCGCCCGGCCCGGCGGCGCCGGGGACGGTCCGGGCGCCGGTACCGGAACGGCGGGCAAGCAGGTGGCAGCCGCTGCGGCCCCCCAGGGGAAGACCTCAGGCGGCGCTGGCGGGAGCGGGGGGGGGCGGGCCGGCGACGGTCCCCAAGGCAAGGCGGCCGCCGCTGCGCAAGGCGATGGCGAGAAGTCGGGCGGGAAGGCCGCGGGTCCGGCCGTGGGCGCCCCGGCCCAGCCCCGTGCTGCCGCGGAACAGGGCGCCTCGCCCGCCCCGGCCGGTGGGAACCAGGGAGACGGTGGCAAGAAGGAAGCGGACAAGGAATCCTGAGACCGCCGCCGGCCCCGGGCAACGGCAGGCAACGGGCGGCGACCGGTACCGGCCGGTCATCGGCGGATCGCCGACGGAAGGCACGGCACGTCGCACCCCGCGATGGTGAGCAAGAGGCCGCACGGTTCCCGGACCTACCGGGCCGTGCGGCCTCCTCAGTTGCTTTGGCGGGTCTTGCGGGCTGCGTCCTGAGACACGGGCCCGCCGACCCACCGCCCGACGGGGCCGTGTCCTCAGTCGATCCGCTCGTAGGCAGGCAGCGTCAGGAACTCGATGAATTCCTCGCTGAGGGCCACCCGCTCGAAGAGTTCCCGCGCCTCGTGGAACCGCCCCTTCTGGAAGAACTCGTCGCCGACGGCCGAGCGGATCTTCTCCATCTCCTCGTCGGCGACGCGCCGCACCAGATCGGCGGTCACCCGAGGCCCCTCCTTGAGGCTGGCCCCGTGGCGCACCCACTGCCAGACCTGGGCGCGGGCGATCTCCGCCGTGGCGGCGTCCTCCATCAGGTTGAAGATGGCGGCCGCGCCGTTGCCCCGCAGCCACGAGGCCAGGTACTGGATGCCCACGCTGACGTTGTTGCGCAGGCCGGCCTCCGTGATCTCGCCCCCGGGCACCCGCACGTCCAACAGATCCCGCGCGGTCACCT
>QGUQ01000560.1 GCA_003242195.1 Bacillota bacterium
GTCTGTCCCCCGCGATCATTGCTTCTTGGGTAACACGGGCGGCGGGGTCTTGCAACCGCCGCCGGGGGGCGGGGAGGCACCGCGGGGGCGGGAGGCGCAGCACGCCGGCAAGGGGGCGGGTGTCCCGCCGGACGCGGGGCGCGGCGTGAGCGGCGAGGCCCGCGGCAAGGAGGCAAGGGCCCCGGGGCCCGCGGCTCAGGCGGTGGCCAGCGCCTGAAGGCGCCGGGCCAGTTCCCGGGCAGCCATCCAGATGTCGCCCGCGCCCATGAGCAGGACCAGGTCCCCCGGCCGCACCGTCGCCAGGAGATGCTCGACCAACTCCTCGCGGTCGCTGATCAATTGCACGGCGCGCCCGTCCTGGGCGGCGATGCGTTCGGCGAGGACCGTGCTGGAGACGCCGGGAATGGGTTGCTCGCCCGGCGGCGCGTAGATCTCCGTGAGGATCACGACATCGGCGTCACCGAAGGCGCGGGCGAACTCGTCCATGAGGAGCCGCGTCCGACTGTAGCGCTGGGGTTGGAAGACGGCAATGATCCGGCCGCCCGGCACCCGCCGCTGGCAGGCCGCCCGCAGGGTGGCGCGGATCTCCGTCGGGTGGTGGGCGTAGTCGTCCACGACCAGGATGCCGTCCCGGTCGTAGAGCACTTGGAACCGGCGCTTGGCGCCGCGGAACCCGGCCAGCGCCGCCGCGGCCTCCTCGAAGGGAACGCCCAGCTCGAGCCCGACCGCCAGGGCGCCGAGGGCGTTGAGTACGTTGTGCTGGCCGGGAACCACCAGGTTGACCTCGCCCAGCGGCCGGCCCCGGTACCAGGCGGTGAACCGGGTCCTGTCGGAACCGGCCTCGATGTCGCGAGCCACCAGGTCACACCCAGGGGCCTCCACCCCGTAGCGGATCACCCGCCGGTCCCCAGGATCCAACCGATTCAGCACCTCGGCGACGGCAGGGTGGTCGCCGCAGGCGACGATGAGCCCGCCCGGGCGGACGCCCTCCAGGAAGCGGACGAAGGCATCCAGCAGCCTGGCGAAGTCACCCTCGTAGTGGTCGAGGTGCTCGGGCTCCACGTTGGTCACGACCGCGACCTCGGGATGGTAGCGGAGGAAGGTGCCGTCGCTCTCGCAGGCCTCCGCCACCAGCCACTCGCCGCCGCCGATGCGGGCGGTGGCGGCGCCGAACTCCGGTACCTCGCCACCGACCAGCACCGTGGGGTCCAGCCCGCCCGCCACCAGGACCAGGCCCGTCATGGCCGTGGTCGTCGTCTTGCCGTGGCTGCCGGTGACGGCGATGCCTCGCCGGCCGTTGAGCAGCGTCGCCAGCACCTGGGAGCGGTGCCAGACCGGCAGGCCGGCCCGCCGCGCCGCCTGCAGCTCCACGTTGTCGGCGGGCACGTCGGTGTTGTAGACCACCAGGTCGGCGCCGTCCACATGGCGGGCGTCATGCCCGAGGTGGACGCGGGCGCCGCACGTCTCCAGCCAGCGGGTGCGATCCGAGGCCCGCACGTCCGAGCCGGAGACCCGGGCGCCGGCAGCCAGGAGGACGCGTGCCAGTCCGCTCATCCCGTAACCGCCGATGCCGATGAAGTGCACTCTCTTCGCTCCTTTTACACCTC
>QGUQ01000134.1 GCA_003242195.1 Bacillota bacterium
GGCGCCGCGGTCGCATCCGGGCGCGACGAGGGGGCCGGGTCCCGGGGGCGTGCCAACCTTCAGGGCAAGGGCTGGACGCGGCGGGCGAGAGGGGCGGCGGAGCCGGCTGCCCGGCCGGCCCGCGGCGGTGGAACGGGCCGCGCCGGCGGGCGTGCCCGGGCTGGCAAGCGCAAGAAATAGCGCGGGGCCACGGCGCGCCATCGGACCGGCGCAGGCCACGGAAGCGCGGCAGGGGAGAGGAGACCGATGTCGGGGAAAGACGGCGCCACCGGCATCAAGATGGTGGCGGACAATCGCAAGGCCCGCCATGACTACTTTGTGGAGGAAACCCTCGAGGCCGGTCTCGTGTTGACCGGCACGGAGATCAAGTCCATCCGCGCCGGGCGGGTCAACCTGCGCGACAGCCACGCGCGGGTGGAGAACGGCGAGGTGTGGCTCTACGGCATGCACATCGCGCCGTACGAACACGGCAACCGTTTCAACCACGAGCCGGACCGCCCGCGCAAGCTGCTGTTGCACCGGCGCGAGATCGACTACCTGGCCGGCCGCGTGCGCCAGCGCGGCTACACGCTGGTGCCCCTGAAGCTCTACCTGAAGCGCGGCTGGGCCAAGGTGGAGCTGGGCATCGTGCGCGGCAAGAAGATCTACGACAAGCGCGCGACCATCGCCCGGCGCGAGGCCGAGCGGCGCATGGCCCAGGTGCTCAAGGCGCGGGCCCGCTGATCCGTCGACGGGCCCGGCGCGAGCCGTCCCCCCGGGCGCGGCGCGCCCCGCGGCGGCTGCAGTCGTTCGCGGCGTGCTATAATGGGTGGCGCGGGGGTGATTCTAGATTCGACGCTGGTAGGGTGGGCCGGAGAAGCGAGCCGAGGTCCCGCGCCTCGTTAAACAGCGGGCCAACGATAAGTGCCGACGAAGAACTCGCTCTGGCTGCTTAAGGCATAGCGGCCAAGCCGGGCGGCGCCCTTGCCTGCGGGGTCCGCTCGGTTCAACCCGGCAGGCTGGCGATGGGCGGCGCCCGCCCTGCCCGTCGCGAGAACCCATGGGCGGGCTGGCCTGCAGCGGCCCGGCCTCCGGGGGCCGCGCGGGCGAGAGCTCGCCGGAGGCTACGCTCGTAGATGCTCCGGCTGGCCCACTGGCGGACCGGGGTGCAAATCCCCGCACCTCCACAGCCGGTGGCGCCCTTCGCACCCGAGCGGACGAAGGGCGCTTTTCCTGTATCCGGCGCTGGCCGGGGGTGAAGGCGCTGGACCGTTGGGTCCTGCACTGCGACCTGGATGCCTTCTTCGCCGCCGTCGAGCAACTGGACCACCCCGAGCTGCGCGGGCGGCCGGTGATCGTCGGCGGGGACCCGGAGTCCCGGGGCGTCGTGGCTACCTGTTCCTACGAGGCCAGGCGTTACGGTGTGCGCTCGGCCATGCCGCTGGCCCAGGCCCGCAGGCTCTGCCCCCACGCCGTGTTCCTCCCCGTACGGCGCGAGCGGTACGTCCAGGTGTCCCGCCAGGTCTTCGCCATCCTGGCGCGGGAGACGCCCGTCATCGAGCCGGTCTCCATCGACGAGGCGTACCTGGAGGTGGCCGGCGACGGGCCGGCCGTGGCCGCCCGCCTGCGCGCCGCCGTCCGCCGGGAAGTGGGCCTGGCGATGACGGTGGGCGTGGCCCACAACCGGCTGGTGGCGAAGATCGCGTGCGAGCTCGCCAAGCCGGACGGCCTGAAGGTCATCCGCCCCGAGGAGGCCGAGGCGGTCCTGGCGCCCTTGCCCGTGCGGATGCTGCCGGGTCTGGGCCCTGCGGCCGCGGCGCGCCTGGCCCGGGTGGGCATCGAGACGCTGGGCCAGCTGGCGGCGGCCGACCCGGTCCTGATCCGCCGCCTGTTCAAGAGCAGGGGGCCGGAGCTTCAGGAGCGGGCGCGGGGGCGGGACCTGCGTCCCGTCGGCCTGCAGGCCCCTGTGCGGTCCTTCAGCGAGGAGCGCACCTTCCCCCGCGACCTGCCTGCCGCCCGGCTGCTGCCCGAGCTCGCCCGCCTCTGTGAGGAACTGGGCGGGCGTCTGCGCCGCGACGGCTACCGGGCGACGACCATCACCCTGAAGGCGCGGTTTCCGGATTTCACGACCATCACCCGCAGCCGCAGCCTGCCCCGGCCGGTAGCCGACGACGCCACCCTGTTCGCCGTGGCCCGGGAACTGCTGGAGCACCACGTTCCCGCCCGCCAGCCTCTGCGGCTGCTGGGGGTTGCCGCCTCCGGCCTGGTCCACGCCCGCGATCCCCAGCAACTCAGCTTGTGGCGCGACGACGAGCGCCGGCTGCGGCTGGCGGCGGCGGTGGATCGGGTACGGGCGCGGTACGGCTCCGACGCCATCGGGCTCGCGGCCCGCCTGCTAGGACGGCGGACCGCCGGTGGGAGGGCGACGCCGTGACGGGCGCCGCCGTCTACGTGCTGATCTTCCTGGCGCGCGTGGCCGACGTCAGCCTGGGAACGCTGCGTCTGCTCCTCGTCTTTCGGGGCCAGCGACTGCTGGCCGCCATGGTGGGGCTGGTGGAGGTCTCCATCTACATCCTGGCCCTGGGCGCCGTCGTCAGCCGGTTGCGGCAGGACCCGCTGAGCCTGCTCTTCTACGCCCTGGGCTTCGCCACGGGCAGCTATCTGGGCGGCGTCATCGAAGAGCGGCTGGCCCTGGGCGTCGTCACGGTACAGGTGATCCCCCACGGCGAGGGGGGCGATGACCTGGCTCGCCAGTTGCGCGAGCAGGGGTACGGCGTCACCGTGCTGGAGGGATACGGGCGCGATGGCGTCCACCACGTCCTGCTGATCACCGTCAGCCGGCGGCTCTTGCCGCGGCTCCTGCGCCTCTTGCAGGAACGGGAGCCCGGCGCCTTCGTCACGGTCCTGGACACCCGGAAGGCCATTGGCGGCGTCGTGCCCATGGTGCGAAAGGGCAAGTGACGGGCGGCGGCAGGGCGGCCAAGACCGGGAGGGGGATGCGACCTGCGGGCGGCGCTCCTGATCGACTTCGGCAGCACGTACACCAAGGTCAGCGCGGTCGACCTGGACGCACCGCGCCTGCTGGCGCGTGCCCAGGCGCCCACCACCTATGCCACCGACCTGGCCCGCGGCTTGCGGGCAGCCCTCGACCGGCTGCGGGCGGCCTATGGCTCCCCCTTGCCGCCCTTCACCCACCGGCTGGCCTGCTCCAGCGCCGGTGGCGGCCTGCGCATGGTGGCCGTGGGCCTGGTCCCCGATCTGACGGCTGAGGCCGCCCGCCGCGCAGCCCTGGGCGCCGGTGCCCGCGTCCTGGCCACCTACAGCGGCACGCTGGACGAGCGGGCCGTCGCCGACCTGGTAGCGCGTGCGCCCGACGTGGTGCTGCTGGCCGGGGGCACCGACGGGGGCAACCGGACGGCACTGGTGGACTTCGCCCGTGCCCTGGCGGCCGCGCCTTTGCGGGCCGCCATCGTCGTGGCCGGGAACCGCGATGCGGCGCCCGCAGCGGCGGATCTCCTGCGGCGTGCCGGCAAGAGCGTCCGCGTGGTGGAGAACGTGCTTCCCCGGTTGGACACCCTCAACGTGGAACCGGCGCGAGCCGCCATTCGCGAGGTGTTCCTGGAGCGCATCGCCATCGCCGAGGGATGGGAGCGGGTGCAGGCCGAGGTGGATGGCATCCTGATGCCGACGCCGGCCGCCGTCCTGCGGGGGGCAGAGCTGCTGGCCGGGGGCGCGGGTGACGAGCCCGGGCTGGGTGAGGTCGTGGTGGTGGACGTCGGCGGCGCCACCACGGACGTGCACTCGGTGGCCGCCGGGCTGCCCGCTGACGGCCGGACGGTGTTGCGGGGCCTGCCCCCGCCGCGGAGCCAGCGCACCGTGGAAGGTGACCTGGGCTTGCGCCACGGCGCCCCCTCCCTCCTGGAGGCGGCGGGACCTCCCGGGGGCGTCGAGGGGAGCGCCGCCCTCTGGCACAGGCGGACGCGGCAGCGGGCCGAGAACCCCGCCTACGTGCCGGCGGAGGAAGAGGAGCGACAGGCCGACGCGTGGCTCGCCCGGGAGGCGGTCCGCTTAGCGGTGGAGCGGCATGTGGGCCGCCGGGAAGCGCTGGTGACACCGCGGGGCCGGCAGTGGATCCAGCGGGGCAAGGACCTGCGGGCGGTGCCCCATCTCATCGGCACGGGCGGCATCTTCCTCCACGCGCCCGAGCCGGGCTGGGTGCTGGCCGCCGCCGTCGATCCGGAGGGGCAGGGCCCGCTGCTCAAGCCCCGGGCGCCGGCGACGTGGATCGACGGCCGTTACGTCATGGCCCACATGGGACTGCTCGCCGAGGTAGAACCGGTGGCCGCCCTCCGGCTCCTCAAGCAGAGCCTGCGGCGGGTAGAATTGCCGCGGGAGAAGGCGGGCGGGGCGGCTGCCGGCCCCTGATGTCATCCGCGCCATTGCGGGGGGATCGGGCATGCAGGAGGAGGCGGGGCGCGCTGCCGGCGGTCCTGCCGGCGGAAGCGCACCCGAGCTGGTGATCGCCACCAGCAACCCGGGGAAGCTGGCCGAGATCCGGACGATCTTCCAAGAGGCGGGCCTGGAACTGCGGCTCCGCTCGCTGGCCGACTTTCCCGGCATCACCATGCCGAGGGAGGACGGGGAGACCTTCCTGGACAACGCGCGCCGCAAGGCGCTGGCCGTGGCGCGGCAGGCGGGCCGGCCGGCCCTGGCCGACGACTCGGGCCTGTGCGTCGATGCCCTGGGCGGGCGACCGGGAGTGCGCTCGGCCCGGTACGCCGGCGAGGGGGCCGGTGATGCGGCCAACAACGCCCGGCTGCTGGCGGAGCTGGCCGGCGTGCCCCCGGAGCGGCGGGGCGCGGAGTTCCGCTGTGCCGTCGTCCTGGCCCTGCCCGACGGCCGCTGGACGGCGGCGGAGGGCAGCGCGCGCGGCCGCATCCTGGAGGAGCCGCGGGGCAGAGGTGGCTTTGGCTATGACCCCCTCTTCTTGTCGGATGAACTGGGCGTGACCTTCGCCGAGGCCCCGCCCGAGGAGAAAAACCGGGTCAGCCACCGCGGGCGGGCCCTGCGCGCCCTTTTGCCGCGGTTGCGCTCCTGGCTGGTCGAGGGTATAGTTAATTGACGGCCTTCGCCCCACGGGGCGTGGTGCAGGGGCAGCACGCTTGCTTTGGGAGCAAGAGGTCGGCGGTTCGAATCCGCCCGCCCCGACACCGTTTATGGTATACTGAAGGTTGCGTCCGGGACGTGCGCCGGCCCGACGCGCGAGCGCTTCCGCGGGAGTAGCTCAATGGTAGAGCGCCGGCCTTCCAAGCCGGTGACGCGGGTTCGATTCCCGTCTCCCGCTCAAGGCGCCCGTAGCTCAGCGGAAGAGCGACCGCCTTCTAAGCGGTTGGGCGAGGGTTCGAATCCCTCCGGGCGCTCCGCTCCGGGCGCGCCGGGGCAGCCCGCGGCAAGAGCGCGCGGCGGTGCCGGCCACGGGGCACGCCGGCGGCGGGCCGCGGGTGGGACATTCAGAACGCGCGAATCGTGGTGGCTGTAGCTCAGTTGGTTAGAGCGCCAGGTTGTGGCCCTGGAGGTCGGGGGTTCGAATCCCCTCAGTCACCCACCACGACAAGGCGGCGCGGGCAGGACGGCCG
>QGUQ01000135.1 GCA_003242195.1 Bacillota bacterium
TCACCTCGGCGCCCGGGTTCACGTCCCCAACGACGATCACGTCCCCATCGTAGACCAGGCGGTGTCCGGAGCGCAGCGTCCTGCGCACCACGACCCCGCCGCCCCACCGGCTCTCCCTGGCCTGTCGGACGCCCGCCGGCGACCCCGCCGGTGCCCCCGGCCCCGTCGCCGCTGCCCCCGCTGCAGGACCCGCCCGCTCTGACGGCGGCTCCGGCCGGTGCCCGGGTGCCGGGCCGGCTGCCGGCGGCGCTAGCGCTGCCCCGGCCCCGCCCGCGCCCACCTCGTGACTCACGACCTGGAGCAGGCGGGGGCCCAGTCGCCGGCTGACGGCTTCCTCCAGCTGAATCAGCTGGTCCTGGCTCAGGTAGCCCTCGCCGACTTCCAGCACCAGTACGGGACTCCGGCGCACGCGCTCGTCGCTAGCCAGCAACCCCTCCAACTCGCGGCAGAGGGCGGGAAAGTCGGGTGCCCCTCCCAGCGAGACGACCACCTCATCGCCGGAGTGAATGACGCGCGGCGAGCCGCTCATGCTGGTCCCCCTCTCAGGCCGGCGCTGAGCCGTCCTTCGAGGGGCGGCGGACAAGTCCTGCCGCGAAGGGTGTCGATCCCTGCCCGGCAGCCGCCGCAACCTTCGCCATCGGCGCCTCGCCGCCCGCCGGGACTCGCCACCCGCACCCTCCGGCCGGCACCATCCTCAGTCTCCCGACACCGCTGCGGCCCCTCGGGACGCCTCGGCCTCCGCGGCCGCCGCCGCATCCTCGGGATCCGCCGGCAAACCGTAGCGGCCGGCGAAGTAAGCGTCCAGGATGGCCCGGGCCACGGGCGCGGCAGCCAGCGCGCCACCGCCGCCGTTGTGGATCAGGACGGCCACGGCGATCTCGGGCTCCTCGCCGGGGCCGGCCGGTGCGAAGGCGATGAACCAGCCGTGGTTCTCCCTTTCCGCATTGCTGACCTGGGCGGTCCCGGTCTTGCCGCCCGCCACGTAGGGGGCGTCGGCGAAGACGCCGGCGGCCGTGCCGTACCATGCGCCGTTGCGGCGGGTAACCGTCACCATGGCGCGGCGCGTCCGCTCCAGGAACTGGGTGGGGAGATCCACCGTGCCGAGGGGCTCGGGCTTGGCCTCCCACAGGACCCGTCCCTGGGGATCCGTGATCTTCTGGACCAGGTACGGGCGATAGCGGGTGCCCCCGTTGGCCAGGGTGGCCGTGTACACAGCCATCTGCAAGGGGGTGAACTTGTTGATGCCCTGGCCGATGGCGGAGATGGCCACCTGCCCCAGGGTCCAGCGATCGCGCGGCCTCTGGGCCTGGAAGGTCTCAGGCGTGGACAGCATGCCGGGCTGCTCGCCGGCAAGATCCCGCAGGCCGGTGGGCTCTCCCAGGCCGAACTGCCGCGCCACGCTGGCAATGGCGTCGATGCCTGCGTTCAACCCGGCCTGGTAGAAGTACACGTTGCACGAGCGGCCGATGGCCTTGGTGAAGTCCGTGGCGCCATGGGCCTGCCAATCCTCGAAGACCGTGCTGCCCAGCCGAAAGCCACCCGAGCAGGACACCCGGCCGGGCAGGACCCCGCGGACCATGGCCGCCAGGCCCGTGATGGGCTTGAAGGTCGAGCCCGGTGGCTGGGCCGACTGGATGGCGATGTTCAACAGGGGGCCGGCGGCCGGTTTGCCCATGACGACGGGACGTTCCTGGTACTTCTTGACCTCGGCCACCAGCCGCTCCCGGCGCGGGTCGTTCCTCTCCACGAAGGTGAGCTGGGCGTAGACGTTCGGGTCGAAGGCCGGGTAGGAGGCCATGGCGATGATGGCGCCGCTCCGCACGTCGATGGCCACCGCGGCACCGTTCCGCGCCGGGCAGGGGCAGGGCCCGCTCCGTAGCCGGCGCAGTTCCTGGATGCGGCGGGCTAGCGCCTCTTCGGCCGCCCGTTGCACACGGGCGTCGATGGTGAGGACGACGTTGTTGCCCGGCTGCGGCGGCACCGAGTACTTCTCCGCGTCGGGTCCCAGGAGCACCAGGTCCGCCCTGTCCGTGAGCGGCCGCCCGCGGGCGTCCACCTCCACCAGCCGCTGGCCGTCGACCCCAGCCAGCCCCCGCACCCGTCGACCTCCGGGAAGGACCAGCTCGCCGTCGTAGGTCTTCTCGATGCCGGCCATGCCCATGAGTCGCCATGGCCGGTCGCCCTGGCTCACGTACCCCAGCACGTGGGCGGCCAGCGGGCCGTGGGGGTATTCCCGTAGGGGCTGGGGCTCCACGATCACCCCGGGCAAGCGGTCGCGGTACTCCGCCAGCGCCGTGATCTCCTCCTGCGTCAGCTCCGCCTTGAGGCGCACCGGGATCTCCGGCACCGGCCGCACCTTCAGTTGCTCTTCCGCCGCCTGGATGTCCTCTTCGGAGATGCCGAGGATGGAGCTCAGCAGTTGCCGCGCCTCGGCAGACAGGGATTCTTTCGTGTAGACGAGGTAGGCCGAGTAGGCAGGCCGGTTGGTGGCCAGCACCTCACCGCGGCGGTCAAGGATCTGGCCGCGAGCCGCGGGCACGTAAACCTTGCGCAGGCGCTGGCCCGAGGCGTACTCGCTGAGTTCGTCGCCCATGATCACCTGCAGGTAGTAGAGCCGCCCGATCAGGACCAGCGTCCACGTCACGAGCAGGGCGATGAATAGGTTGCGCCGGCGCATCCTGCGCCGCAGTTCTTCTTCCTGTTGCACGGCCGCCGTCCCTCCCGGCCGGATGGGGTGGATGTCCGCCGGGCCCCTTTCCCCACCGCCCGGCCGCCCCGCCCGCCATCTACCTACTCGAGGCGGACCGGGCCGGCCCCCATGTCCGTCCCGTAATTTCGGGCCGCCCGCTCACGGCGCTCCACCCACAGGACGAACCGGAACACCAGCGGGGCCACGATGGCCGCGGCCGCCGCGTCCGGCAACAGCACACGCGGCCAGCCGGCGGTCATCGCCACGCTGCCCACAGCGGGTTCCGCCACCAGGCCGGCCAGCAGCCCGCGCAGCGTATCGGCGGTGAAGGTCGCCACCGCGGCGGTGACCGGCGCCAGCCCGGGGACGTCCCGGTACAGCCCCCGGCCCAGGTGGCCGGCCAGCCATGCCGCCCCGGCGTGGATCAAGGCGGCCGACCCCACCAGGCGGCCGATCCAGCCATCCACCAGCAGGCCGGCCAGCAACCCGACCCGCACGCCCTGTTGCGGACCGAAGACCAGGCCGGCGCTGCAGGCCAGCACAAGGGGGAGGTGGGGGCGCGGCGAGCCCGGCAGGTAGGGGAAGAAGGACACTTCCAGCAGAAGGGCCACCAGGGCCGCCGCCACGAAAACGCCGGGGCTTCTCACCGCTCCTCCCCTCCTTCCTGCCGACGCAGGAGCAGGACCTCGGTCAGGCGATTCAACTCTGCGTTGGGCTTCACGATGGCCTGCAGGCCGAGTCCCGCGGGATCGCGCCGTACCGAGACGACCGTACCCACGGGCAGGCCCGGCGGAAACACCGGACCGAGGCCCGAGGTCACCACATCGTCCCCTTCGCGCACATCGGCGTCGGGCGAGAACAGGGTCATGACCAGTTCCGGTACGTTGCCGCCCCGGCCGTAGACGACGCCTGCCTCCCCCGTCCGCCCGATGACCGCGCCGACGCCACTCTCCGGGTCGGTGAGGAGGAGCAGCCGCGACGTGTGGGGCGTCACGGCGACCACACGCCCGACCAAGCCCGACGGCGCCAGGGCGACCATGCCTACCTGCACGCCGTCCCGGCTCCCCTGGTCCAGGGTGACCTCTTCAAACCAGTGCTCGGGCGACCGGGCGATCACCCGGGCGGCCAGCGCGGCGTCCGGGCGCGCCTGTTTGAGTCCCAGGAGCTGGCGCAGTTGCTGGTTCTCCCGTTCCAGCTGCCGGATCTGCGCCTCGACCCCCCGCAAGCGCTCCAGGTCGGCCCGCAGCTGCTCGTTTTCCGCCCGCAACTGCCTGAAGGCCGCCACCGTTTCCCCGATCTCGCTCGCACCCCGCACCATGCGGGCCGTCACCCCGCCGACGGGGGCCAGCACCTCCCGCAGCACCGTCTCGGGCAGGGACGGTGTCAGGCGCAGGCCGCGGGTGGCGAGCATCAGGGCCACCGCCACGAGGGCGATCAGGGCGAGCACGAGTACCCTGCGGAGCCAGGCGACCATCCTTGCGTCCCGCCCTTCTTCCCGGGGCCGCGGCCGACATCAGGCGAGGCGCCGCGAGGTCGCCAGGCTCCGCTGGATGTTGTCGATCACGTCCAGGTACTTGCCCGCTCCCAGGGCCACCGACAGCAACGGGTCCTCGGCGATGTGAACGGGCATGCCGGTCTCCTCGGCCACCCGGCGGTCGAGACCGCGCAGCAACGACCCGCCCCCGGTCATGACGATTCCGCGGTCCATGATGTCGGACGCCAGTTCGGGCGGCGTCCGCTCGAGGGTGACCTTGATGGCATCGACGATGGCTGCCACCGTCTCGGAAAGCGCTTCCCGGATCTCCGCTGCCGTCACCTCGATGGTCTTGGGGAGGCCGGTGACCAGGTCGCGGCCGCGGATCTCCACCGATCCCTCGTCGTCCATGGGATAGGCGGAACCGATGGCGATCTTCACCTCTTCCGCCGTCCGCTCGCCGATGAGGAGATTGTAGTTTCGCTTGACGTAGTTGACGATGGCCTCGTCCATCTCGTCGCCCGCGATGCGGATCGAGCGGTGGGTGACGATGCCACCCAGGGAGATGATCGCTACCTCGGTGGTACCGCCACCGATGTCCACGATCATGTTGCCGGTCGGTTCGTGGACCGGCAGACCGGCGCCGATGGCAGCCGCCATCGGCTCTTCGATGGGGTAGGCCTTACGCGCCCCGGCCTGCTCGGTAGCCTCCACCACGGCCCGTTTCTCGACTTCCGTGACCCCCGACGGCAGGCAGATCACGACCCGCGGCCGCACCAGGAAGCGGCCGCGGAGAGCCTTGGCGATGAAGTGGCGGAGCATGGCCTGGGTGATCTCGAAGTCGGCGATCACCCCGTCCTTCATCGGCCGGATGGCGATGATGTTGCCCGGGGTGCGCCCGATCATGCGCTTGGCCTCTTCCCCGACCGCCAGCACCTGGCGGGTCTCCGCCTGGACGGCCACGACCGAGGGCTCCTGGATGACGATGCCCCGGCCGCGCACGTAGACCAGCGTGTTGGCCGTCCCGAGATCGATACCCATATCCCGTGAGAAGTAGCGGTATACCGACTCCAACACGACGAACGCCTCCTGACCGTGCTTGCACCGTCCTCGTCCCTGGCCCCGGGACGCGCCTCAGTCGTCCCAAACCATGCCCAGCTCGCGCAAGCTCCGGTAGCGGTTGTCTCCGATGATCACGTGGTCGAGAACGTCGATGCCCATCAGGCGCCCGGCTTCCACCAACCGGCGGGTGACCTGCACGTCCTCCGGGCTGGGCGTCGGATCGCCACTCGGGTGGTTGTGGGCCAGGATCAGCGCTGCCGCCCCCCGCCGGATCGCCGCGCGGAACACCTCGCGCGGGTGGACCATGGCACCGTTGAGCGTACCGATCGAAATCAACTCCACACCCACTACATAATGCCTGGTGTTCAACAAGACCACATAAAAATGT
>QGUQ01000561.1 GCA_003242195.1 Bacillota bacterium
GCCAGGCGCCGCTCGCTGACGTCCCGCACCAGCCGCACCCAATCCTCCCGAGCCGTCACCCACCGCCAGATGCGATCGAACAACTGCTGGCGGATGGATTCCTCCGACCACGCCCGTTGGCGGGAGGCACCGGCCTCACTGGTGCGCAGGTGCTCCCGGTGGCTCGCCAGCGCCGCGGCCAGGTCGTCCAGCCCGCGCCCCTCGGCGGCCACGGTCTCCACCACCGGCGGCATCCAGCCCGGGTCCCGCGGTGCGCCCAGCTCCAGCATCTGCCGGATCTCGTTGGCAGTCCGGGCCGCGGCGGGATTGTCCGCCTTGTTGACGACGTAGACGTCGCCGATCTCCAGGATGCCGGCCTTGGCCGCCTGCACGTCGTCGCCCAGACCGGGAGCCAGCACGACCACCGTGGTATGGGCGTAGCGCATGATCTCCACTTCGGACTGGCCGGCCCCGACCGTCTCCACCAGGACGGTATCCATGCCGGCGGCGTCCAGGATCTGCAGCACGTCGCCGGTGGCGCGCGACAGCCCGCCTACCTGGCCACGGGAGGCCAGGCTGCGGAAGAACACACCGTCGTCCACCGGCCCGTGGCTGAAACGCACGCGATCGCCCAGCAGGGCGCCGCCCGTGAAGGGGCTCGACGGGTCCACGGCGATGAGGCCCACCCGCTGGCCCTGCTGGCGCAAGTGCCGGGCGAGGGCCGCGGCCAGGGTGCTCTTGCCCACGCCCGGCGCACCCGTCAGGCCGACCACGTAGGCGCGGCCCGTGTGCGGATAGAGCTCGGCCAGCAGCCGGTCGCACCCGTCCAGCCGGTTCTCCACCACGGTGATGGCCCGGGCCAGCGCCCGGCGGTCTCCGGCCAGCACGCCCCGCGCTAGCTCCTCCACCCTCGGGAAACGGCTCACACCAGGTCCCCCCGGCGCAGGCGCACCTGCTCGCGGGTGTAGGCGACGATGTCGTCGGTGTTGGACCCCGGACCGAACACGCGCGACACCCCTGCCGCCAGCAGTCCCGGGACGTCCTCCGCGGGGATCACGCCCCCTACCAGCACGACCACGTCCTCCAGTCCCAGATCCCGCAGTTCCTTGCACACGCGGGGGATGACCGTGTTGTGGGCCCCCGAGAGGATGCTCAGGGCCACCACGTCCACGTCCTCCTCCAGGGCCGCGCGGGCGATCTGGGCCGGCGACTGGTGGAGCCCTGTGTAGATCACCTCCATGCCCGCATCCCGGTAGGCGCGGGCGATCACCTTGGCCCCGCGGTCGTGACGGTCCATGCCCGGCTTGGCCACCAGGACGCGGATGGCCCGCCGGCGGTCGGCCGTGCCGTGACCGGCGCCCTGCCGGCGCGGCTGGCGCGCGGCATCTTCCCTTGGACTCTCCGTATGCACCTGCTCCATGTTCCCTCTCCCACCCGCAACGACGCAGGCGTGCCCCGGGCCCCGCTCCCGTCGCCGCCACCCCCGGCGGCATCCGGGAGAGCCCGGGGCGAACACCGTCAGAAGATGGCCCGATCGCGGTACTCGCCGAAGACCTCGCGCAACGTGTCCGACATCTCGCCCAGGGTGGCATAGGCCCGGGCGCATTCCAGCAGC
>QGUQ01000562.1 GCA_003242195.1 Bacillota bacterium
TCGTTCTGGGCCAGGACCAGCAGGTGGTAGGACTGGTCGTCCACCTTGGGCTCCCGGTCGTGCCGCGTGCGCCGGGCCATGTAGATCTCGCAGCCGATGATGGGCTTGATGCCGTGCTGCTTGCAGGCCTTGTAGAAGTCGATGGCGCCGTACATGACGCCGTGATCGGTCAGGGCGAGGGCCGGCATGCCCAGCTCGGCGGCACGGGCGGCCAGCTCGCCGACCCGGGCGGCGCCGTCCAGAAGGCTGTACTCGCTGTGGACGTGTAGGTGGACGAACGGCTGCATGGCAAACCCCGCCCTCCTTCCGATCCTCTCCCGGCCTTCTCCGGGCCCGGCCGCCGGGGCTTCCTCCCGTTTCGCCGTCGGTCGCCACCGGTCCAGGACCGCCGCCGGCCGAAGGTACCGGCCGGCAGCGGACAGGCACCGGTATCCGTCCCGGTCCATACGTTGGCCTCGTGGAACGGGCCCGTGTCACCCATCCTGGCACCCCCGGGCCCCGCGCCCATCGGGGCGGCGGCTGTCCGGCGGGACGGCAGCACCCCGGAGGTGTGATCCATGCACCGGCTGCTGGTATTTGCCCTCGCAGGGCTGGTGGCCCAGCTGGTGGACGGCGCCCTGGGCATGGCCTACGGCGTGATGTCGTCGTCGCTGCTCCTGGTGTACGGCCTCTCCCCGGCAGCGGCCTCTGCGTCCGTCCACCTGGCGGAGCTGGTCACCACGGCGACGTCGGGCATCTCCCACTGGCGCCTTGGCAACGTCGATCGCGTCACCGTCCTGGGCCTGATCGTACCCGGGGCCGTCGGTGCCTTCTCCGGTGCCGTGCTGCTCTCGTCCCTCCCGGGGGACCTGGTCAGGCCTTACGTGGCAGGCTTCCTGCTCCTGCTCGGTACCTACATCGTGCTGCGCTTCGCCCTGGCCGCGGAACCGGGGATCTATCCGGCAACACCCATCCGCCGCCGCTTCCTGATGCCCCTCGGGTTGATGGCCGGTTTGCTGGACGCCACCGGCGGCGGTGGCTGGGGACCCATCGCCACCCCGGCCCTCATGGTCCGCGGCTACCTGCCTCCCCACAAAGTGGTGGGGTCCGTGTCCGCCAGCGAGTTTGTGGTGGCCCTGTCCGCCACCCTGGGCTTCGCCGTCTCCCTCGGCTGGAGCCCCGTCAACTGGCTCCAAGTGGGCGCCCTGGTGGCGGGCGGGGCCATGGCGGCGCCCCTGGGGGCGTGGCTGGCCCGCCGCCTTCCGTCCCCGGTGCTGGGAGTCCTGGTGGGGACGGCGGTCCTGCTGGTGAACCTGCGCACCCTGTGCAGCGCGGCCGACATCACCGGCGCGGCCAGGACCGCGACCTACGGCCTGACGGCCTGTACCTGCCTGGCCTTCCTCGTGCACGCCATCCGCAAGAGCCGGCGCGCGGGGCCGGGAGGGGAGGAAGCCCTGCAAGCCTAGGGCCGCGGTTCACGGCGACTCGTACACCCGCTCGCCGTTGACCTCCACGGCGTAGGAGATGGCCGCCGTCTTGGCGATCATGGCGCTGACGCCGCAGTACTTCTGCTGGGAGAGGGTCACGGCCCGCACGGCCCGCTCGGGGTCGAG
>QGUQ01000563.1 GCA_003242195.1 Bacillota bacterium
CTGTGATATGTATGTTTTTTTTTTCAAACAAAAAGCGGCCAGCCAGATCTAGTTCGGGTTCGTGGGCTCGGAAATTTGTTTAAGGAGCCGGGCCAGGTCGGCGGCGGCCGCCAGGGTCGGTGCCGCGTACACGCCTGCCGCCAGGGGTCCGCTGCGGTCCTCGCCGACGAAATGGACCACCACGGGCTTGCCGGCGGCCGCGGCGGTGGCCAGCACCCGATCCCGCACCCGGGGCGAGGGCGGTTTCGAGATGGCCACGATGGCCGCGGTACCGGCATCCCCGGCCAAAGCTTGCAGGCCGGTGAGAAAGGTGGCCCCGCCCACCTCATCCCGCAGATCTCGGCCGCCGGTGCCGATGGCATGACTCACCCCGGCACCCAGCCGGTCGATGCGGCTCGCCACCTCCTGCAGGCCGGTACCCGCCGCGGCTACGATGCCGATGTTGCCCCGCCGGATGGCGTTGGCGAAGCCCAGGGCGGCTCCACCGATAAGGGCCGTGCCGCAATCGGGGCCCATGAACAGGAGCCCGCGCTGGGCGGCGTGTCGCTTGAGTGCCACCTCATCCTCCAGGGGCACGTTGTCGGAGAAGCAGAAGACGTGCAGGCCCGCCCTCAGGACCTCTTCCGCCAGAAGCCTCGCGTAACGGCCCGGCACGGAGATCATGGCCAGGTTGGCACCGGGCAAGGTGGCCAAAGCCGACGTCAGGGTACGGGGTACGGGCGTATCCCCCGGCGGTGAGTGCCGCCGCCGGTTGAGCAATTCCTCCACCCGGGCCAGCGCCTGCTCCAGCAACGCCGGGTCGGTACCGCGCACCGCCACCACGAGATCATCGGGACGGGCGGCCCCGGCCTCGGGCGAGAGCAAGCCGGCCAGCCGCAAGAGTTCCTTGTTGGCGTCGGTGCCCATGACCGCACCGGCTTCATCGACGCCGGGCAAGGCCAGCAGGTCGCGCTGGAGCTGCATCAAGGTCACGGAGTCGTAGTAAGCGCTGGGCTGGATCCGGGTTCGGATCACGGGTGCTCCCTCGCTCATCGCCATGGCTCCTCTTCGGGCGTGCTCTCCGGTGGCGCCGCGCCCTTCCGCCTGGCAGGGGCTGGGGTCCCTTACAGGCGCAACCGGAGGGATTGTACGAACAGTTTCGGGCCGGGGTCCGCGTACCTTTGGTGCCGAGCAAATAAAGCCATTCCCCCTAATTTGGAGACGGACTACAAAGGTCGTATTCGACGATATTCGAAACGCTCATCGACAGACGGAAGTGGATATGCATTGTCGAGGCCGGGCCGGGTTTGGATTCCGTCGCTGGAGGGGGTGCCTGGCGGCATTCGATCAGTGCAGGTCGTCCTTCGCGCTCGGGTATCGCAGTGACTCGCAGTGATTCGGAAAGGGTGGCCCATCGATGAGTCCGAGCTCGTCGCCCGCCGGTCGAGAGGCCGGGTGCGGGCCGGTGGTCTCCCAGCGACCGGATCGCCGGCGGGAGTAGCGGGCCATCCGAGGAAGCCCGTGGCCGGCTGCGGTGGCGGCCGGGAGAGGGGCCAAGGGGGAGGGATTCGGTGTTTAAGTTCAGTGACCTGAGTCATGTGAAGGTGCTCG
>QGUQ01000564.1 GCA_003242195.1 Bacillota bacterium
CCGTCCATGCTCAGGTCCGCCAGGGCCTCGCCGGTGAACTCCATGGCCTTGTAGGTGGCGCCGTCGCAGGAGATGCGCCCGATGGTGTAGAGGATCAGGTCCTTGCCGGTCACCCAGGGCTGCAGGCGGTTGTAGTAGACGAACTTCAGGGTCTCGGGCACCCGCAGCCAGGTCTCGCCGGTGGCCATGGCGTAGGCCAGGTCGGTGCTCCCGACGCCGGTGGCGAAACACCCCACGGCGCCATAGGTACAGGAGTGGGAGTCGGCGCCGAGGACCACCTCGCCGGGGAGGACCAGCCCGCGGTCCGGCAGCAGCGCGTGCTCGATACCCTCGCCCATCTCGTAGTAGTGGGTCAGGCCCTGTTCCCGGGCGAACTCCCGCGCCACCTTGCACTGGTCGGCGCTGCGGATGTCCTTGCTAGGGGCGAAGTGGGAGAGCACGATGGCCACCCGCTCCGGGTCGAAAACGCGCTTGGCGCCCATCTCGCGGAAGGCCCGGATGGCCAGGGGTGCCGTGATGTCGTTGGCCATCAGGAAGTCGACCTTGACTTCTACCAGGTCGCCGGGGGCCACCTCGTCGACCCCGGCGTGGGCGGCGAGGATCTTCTCGGTGATGTTCATCGGCCGTCGTTTCGCCATGCGTCGAGCCTCCTCTCGCGGTGCCGGTTCGTCCCCGGGGTGCCCGGTCCGGACCCGGGATCGCGGCCGGGCGCCAGGGGCGGGACCCCGCGACGGCGAAGTAAACAGGTTACCCGGGATGGCGGGGCCCGCCCCGCTGGGCGGCCGGCGGAACGCTTGGGGACGGCCGCCGGCCGCGGTCCCGGCTGGTGGGGGTCGCCCAGCTCGCCTCACGGCTCTTTCGGGGGGTCAGGCGCCGTGAGCGATGCGTCGGGCGGCCCCTTCTCCTCGCTGCGCTTCCTGCTGAACCTGCCGCACCAGGTGGGCCAGGGCTTCCTTGCTGACGAACTCCCGCCGGTCGGCCATCGCCTTGAACCGCCGGAAGACCTCGCGGAACTGGTCCTCGGGCAGGCGGAAGCCCATGCGCTCCAGCTCCAGGCGTACCGCGTGGCGGCCGGAGTGCTTGCCCAGCACCAGCTGGGAGCCGCCGGCGCCCACGGCCTCGGGCTGCATGATCTCGTAGGTCAGCGGGTTCTTGATCACACCGTCCTGGTGGATGCCCGACTCGTGGGCGAAGGCATTGGCTCCCACCACCGCCTTGTTGGGAGGAACCGGCACGCCCGTCGCCCGGGCCACCGCCTCGCTGGTGGGGCCCAGCTTGGTGGTGTCGACGCCGGTGCGGACCCCGAAGACGTCGCCGCGCACCTGCAGTGCCATGACCACTTCTTCCAGGGAGCAGTTGCCGGCCCGCTCGCCGATGCCGTTGATGGTGCACTCCACCTGCCGGGCGCCGGCCCGCACGGCCGCCAGGGCGTTGGCTACCGCCATACCCAGGTCGTCGTGGGTGTGGGCGCTGAACACCACCCGGTCCGAGCCCGGCACCCGGGCCATGACCTCCTCGAACATCCGCCCGTAGGTCCAGGGCGTGGCGTAACCCACGGTGTCCGGCAGGTTGATGGTGGTGGCGCC
>QGUQ01000565.1 GCA_003242195.1 Bacillota bacterium
CCATGCTGCTGCAGCTCGTGTTCTTCCGGAATCTGGGCTGGTTGCCGCTGCAGGGCCGGCTGGACACCACCTTTCAGCTGCTGTACCCCGAGCCCGCCATCACGGGCTCCTACCTGCTGGACGGGCTATTGATGGGCGACTGGTCGCTGGTCGCCGAGGCGGGTCGCCACCTGGTCCTGCCGGCCGTGGCCCTGGCGGCGTACCCCATCGGCCTGGTGATGCGGATGGTGCGGTCGTCGGTGAGCGAGGTGCTTTCCGAAGACCACATCCGCACCGCCCGCGCCCTGGGGGTGGCGGAAGGGGTCGTCCTGTTCCGCTATGCCCTGAAGCCGGCGCTGGGGCCGGTCCTCACCGTGGTCGGCCTGTCCATGGGCTATTCCTTGACGGGCGCCTTCCTGGTGGAGGCGGTGTTCGGCTGGCCCGGGTTGGGGCGCTACGCGGCGACGGCGCTGGTGGCTGGCGACTATCCCGCCATCATGGGCGTCGCCATCCTGGTGGCCACGGCCTACGTGATCCTGAACCTGGTGGTCGACCTGCTCCAGGCCTGGCTGGATCCCCGCATCGCCCTACGATGAGGCCGGCCCGACCCGCCCCTTTGCCGGAACCGGCTGGTCCGCAGGAGCCGGCCCCTTGGCCGTGCGGGCGGCCCGGTCGGGCGCGGTGGTGCAGGCGCCAGCGGCGGCGCGGGCGGAAGCGGCGGCGGAGCCCTGGAGGGACGGTATCGGAGCATGGAGATCTGGCGGCATTTGTGGAGGAATCCGCTGACGGCGGCAGGGCTGGTCCTGGTGCTCCTGCTGCTGGTGGCTGCGTTGCTGGCGCCCGTCATCGCGCCCTACCCGGAGGACGCCGGGGATGCCGCGCACCCGGAGCGGAAGCTGCAGCCACCCGGCAGGGACCACCTGTTGGGCACCGACGACCTGGGCCGGGACCTGCTGTCGCGAATCCTCTTCGGAGCCCGCCTATCCCTTCGCACCGGCGTGCTGGCCATCGGCCTGGCGGTGCTGATCGGCGTGCCCCTGGGCGCCCTGGCCGGCTACGTGGGCGGGTGGGTGGACGAAGGCATCATGCGCCTGACCGATGTCTTCCTCAGCTTCCCGCCCCTGCTGCTGGCCATCGTGTTCGCGGCCATGCTGGAGCCCTCCATCGACAGCGCCACGCTGGCCATCGCCCTATCGTGGTGGCCCTGGTACACGCGGCTGGTGCGGGGGGAGGCCGTCAGCCTGCGGGAACGGCCCTTCGTCGAGGCGGCCAGGGCGGCCGGGGTGCGGCCGCTGGCCATCATCCGGCGGCACATCCTGCCCAACGCCTGGGTGCCGGTGTTGGTGCAAGCCTCCCTGGACTTCGGATCGGTGATCCTCACCTTCGCGGCCCTATCCTTCCTGGGCCTCGGCGCCCAGCCGCCGCAGCCCGAGTGGGGCCTGATGATCAGCACGGGACGGACGTACTTCCTGGACTACCCGTGGTACGTCACCTTCCCCGGGCTGGCCATCTTCCTCACCGTCCTGGCCTTCAACCTCCTGGGGGACGGCCTTCGGGCGGCCTGGGCCCCAACGGGGGGCGGCAGCGGGGCGTAGCGGGGCC
>QGUQ01000136.1 GCA_003242195.1 Bacillota bacterium
GGCGGGACATGCAAGGCGACGACGAGACGACGGGAGCGACGCCTACCGCGCCCGCCACACCATGGCCAGGAAGCGGGCGTTGTCCACGATCACCCGGCGCCAGCGCTTGCGGGGCTCCAGCATCAGCCGGTAGACCCCTTCCAGGCCGGCCCGCTGCACCCATTCCGGCGCCCGGCGCGCGACACCCGCCAGCACGTCGAAGCCGCCGCCGACCCCCTGGGCGTAGGTCACCCCCAGGCGGGGGAACCAGCGGTCCAGGAAGAGCTCCTGGCGGGGGGTGCCCATGGCCACGAAGAGCATCCGGGCGCCGCTGGCGCGGACCCGCTCCACCACCCCTTCCTCTTCTTCCGGGCGGAAGTAGCCGTGGTGGTGACCGGCGACCTCGAGGCCGGGCCACCGGCGGCGGGCCTCGGCGGCCGCCCGCTCCACCACCTCGGGCCGCGCCCCCAGCAGGAAGACGGGCCAGCCCCGCAGGGCGGCCGCGGGCAGCAGGGCCAGCATCAGGTCGACCCCGGGCACGCGCTCGGGCACGTGCAGGCCCAGACGGCGGGCGGCCAGGATGGCGCCGGCGCCGTCGGGGCTGACCACGTGGGCCCGCCGGATGAAGTCGCGCAGGGCGGGATTCTCCGCCGCCCGGACGTACTTGGCCGCGTTCATGGACACCTGCAGGGTGGGCTCGCCGCGCTCCACCCGCTGGACGATGAGGCGGACGGTGTCGTCGAAGGTCAGGGCGTCCAGGGGCAGTCCCAGCAGCTCGATGCGCAACGGCTCTCCCTCCCCGTCGCGTCCCGCTCGCGGCGCTAAACCCGACGCGGCCGGCAATGCCGCCGGGCGCCCGCGCCACTGACGGGATCAGCCGGCGCCTCTCCTGCGCCGGCGGCCCTTGCCCTGCTGCAGCGAGCGGTAGAGCACCACCAGCTCCGCCGCCCGCCGCCGCAGGTCGTGGGCGGCGGCCACCCGGGGGCCGTACTGGCGGGCCCGCTCGCGGAAGGAGGCATCCTCCAGGACCCGGCGGATGGCGCCGGCCAGGGCGTTGACGTCGCCGGGCGGCACCAGCAGCCCGAAGTCCCCGTCCTGGACGATCTCGGGGATGCCGCCCACGCGGCTGGCCACCACCGGCACGCCGCAGGCCAGGGCCTCCAGCACCACCAGGCCCAGGCCCTCGTCCAGGGACGGCAGCACGAACACGTCGGCGGCCGCCATGGCCGCCGCCACCTCCGCCGGCGGCAGGGGCCCGGCGAAGGTCACGTGTTCCTCCAGGTGCAGGGCGGCCACCCGCTCCCGCAGGATCTCGTGGTAGTCCTCCTCCACCGGCGGCCCCACCAGCAGCAGGTGGCCGCTGCCCAGCCGCTCCCGGACACGGGCGAAGGCCTGGATCAGGACGTCGACGCCCTTGCGCCGGATGAGGTTGCCGGTGAAGACCACCAGCGGCTGCTGGCCGTAGCGCGCCCGCACCTCCGCCGCGCCGGGCGCCTCCGGCCGGAAGACCCGCGTGTCGATGCCCGCGCTCTGCACGGTGATCCGCCCCGGCGGCACGCCGAACCGCTCCATGACCCGCTGGCGCAGGAAGTTGGAGACGGCGATGACGTGGTCCGCGCCCGTGAGCACCCGGCGCAGCAGCGGCGCCAGCCGGGGGAAGCGCTCGGGCAGCACCAGCACGTCGGAGCCGTGGACGGTGACCACCAGCGGCCGTCCCCGCAGCCGCCGGTACCAGAGCCCCAGCACGCCGCTGGGGACGGCGTAGTGGGCGTGGACGGCGTCGTAGCGACGGGCGAGGCGGCCCAGGCCGCGCAGGGCCCACAGGCCGTAAGCCAGCCGGCCGCGCCAGCCGCTGCCCCGCCGCGGCATGGCCAGCACGTCCACCTGGACCCCGGCGCCGCGGAGTGCCTCCACCTGCTTCTGGACGAACAGGCCGAAGGCCGGCTCGCGCCGGTTGGGGTACATGTTGGTGATCACCAGCAGGCGCAGGGGCCCCGATTCCTCCGGCCGGGTCAACGGTCTACCCGCACCTCCGCGGCTTGCTTGCGCCCGTCGCCCAGGACGTGCACGTCGAAGCCCGCCGCCTCCCAGCGCTGCCGGTCCAGGTGGTTCCGCGTGTCCACCAGCACCGGCTCGGCCACCAGCGGCCGCAGCTGCCAGGGGTCGATCTCCCGGAACCGCGCGTGGTCCGTCACCAGGACCAGGCAGTGGGCGCCGCGGGCGCATTCCTCCAGCGTGGCGTTGGGCAGGGCGCCCCGGCGCACCAGGGGATCGTAGGCGGCCACCTCGAAGCCGCGGCTCTGGAGGATGCGGGCCAGCACGTAGGCGGGCGACTCGCGGCTGTCGTCCACGTTGCCCTTGTAGGCCAGGCCCAGGAGCCCCACCTTGGGCTGGCGGACGCCGCGGCCCACCGTCAGCCGCTCCACGGTCTCGGCCACCACCACCGGCATGCGGTCGTTGGTGGTGCGCGCCTGGCGGATCAGCGCCGTCACCATGGGCGCCCGCTCCACCAGGAACCAAGGATCCACCGGGATGCAGTGCCCGCCCACGCCCGGGCCGGGCCGGTGGATGTTCACGCGGGGATGCAGGTTGGCCAGCTCGATGGCCTCCCAGACGTTGACGCCCAGCGCCTGGGCCGCCATGGCGAACTCGTTGGCCAGGGCGATGTTCACGTCGCGGAAGGTGTTCTCCATCAGCTTGACCATCTCGGCGGTGGTGGAGTCGGTGACGCGGATCTCGCCCCGAACGAAGCTGGCGTACAGCGCCCGCGCCCGCTCCGCCGCCCGCGGCGTGTCGGCGCCGATGAGGCGCGGGTTGGTGGGCAGTTCCTCCAGGATCCGGCCGGGCAGGACACGCTCCGGCGAGAAGACGTAGTCCAGGCCGGGCACCTTGCTCTCGATGATGGGACGAACCAGCCGGTTCAGGGTGCCCGGCGGCACCGTGGACTCCAGCACCACCATCTGGCCGGGCCGGGCCACCTCCGCCACCGCCTCGGCGGCCTTGCGCACCGCCGACAGGTCGGCGCCCCCGGTCTCGCGGTCCAGGGGCGTGGGGACGGTGATCACGTACACCTCCCGGCTCTCCAGCCGCTGGGTCACGGTGAAGCGCCCCGAGGCCAGCACGCGCCGCAGCAGCTCGGGCAGGCCCGGTTCCTCCACCGGGCACTGGCCGGCCCGCAGGGCGGCCACCACTTCGGGGTTGATGTCGACGCCGAGGACCTCCAGGCCCGCGTCGGCGAAGAGCAGCGCCGTCGGCAGGCCGATGTAACCGAGGCCGATGACGGCGATGGACTGGGACATGGGTTCCGTGCCTCCCGTCGGGGCACCGGCTTACCCCGCCACCGGTGCCCGAAAAACCACAACCTTTTATATCATTGGCGTTCACGGGGCTCAATTGCGGATGCCCGGCACGGCCGGCCCGGCATGGCGAGCCCGGCATGGCCAGCCCGGCATGACCAGCCCGGCATGGCACGCTCCCTTCACGCCTCCGGGAGCAACGGCCCTTGCAGCAACTGGCCGGCGGGGACGGGCCGGCCGATGTGGTGGCCCTGGGCGTAGTCGACGCCCAGGGCCCGCACGGCCTGCAGGGTCGCCTCGTCCTCGACGCCCTCGGCGATGGTCGCCTTTCCCAGACCGCGGGCCATGTCCGCGATGGCGCGGACGATGTGGCGGTCCTGGGGGTCGGCCACCAGGTCGCGGATGAAGCTGGCGTCGATCTTGAGGTAGTCCACGGGCATGTGGCGCAGGTAGTAGAGGGACGAGAAGCCCACGCCGAAGTCGTCCAGGGCCAGCTTGCAGCCCCGGGAGCGCAGGACCTCGAGGCAGCGCAGGGTCTGGGCCACGTCGGCCACGGCGGCCGTCTCCGTGATCTCCACCACCAGGCGGGCCGCGGCCTCCTGCTGCGCGTCCAGCGCGGCGACGATCTCCCGGACCGTCTCTTCGTCCTCCAGGGTACGGGGCGAGAGGTTGATGTGCACCCCCACCTTGTGGCGGGCGGCGAAGCGCAGGGCCTCCCGGCAGATCCAGGCGTCGATCTTCTGGATCAGCCGGAGGCGCTCGGCCAGGGGCAGGAAGGCCGCCGGGGAGATGATCGCTCCCCCTTCCTCCATCCGCACGAGAAACTCGCAGTGCACCACCCGGTTGCGGCGCAGGTCGAGGATGGGCTGGGCGAAGGCGACCAGGCGGTCTTCCGCCAGGGCGCTCTGCAGCCGCGTGCTCCACTCCAGGGGCGTGTGGAACCGCTCGCGCCAGGCGGGATTCCTCTCGTAGAGCACGGCCCGGTCGCCGCCCTGGCCCTTGGCGACGTACATGCTGAGGTCGGCCGCCGCCAGCACCTCGTCCACGGTGAGCCCGTGGTCGGGGAAGAGGGCGACGCCGCAACTGGCGGTGAGCCGCACGGGCCGGCCGCCGATGAGGACGACCTGCTCCCGCACGGCATCCAGGATCCGCCGGGCCACCGCCATCGCCTGTTCGGCGTTGACGGGCGCGACGGCGACGCCAAACTCGTCGCCGCCCAGCCGCGCCAGCAGGTCGGTCTCCCGCAGCCGCGCCCGCATGTCGCGCACCACGGCCCGCAGCAGGTCGTCGCCCGCCTTGTGGCCCAGGCGGTCGTTGACCTCCTTGAAGTTGTCCAGGTCGATGAACAGCAGCGCGCCGCTCTCGCCCGTCCGCCGGGCCCGGGCGACCAGGCGGTGGAGTTCCTCCTGGAACCGGTGCCGGTTGTAGGCCCCGGTCAAGGGGTCGTGGCTGGCCAGGTACTGGAGGTCCGCCTCCACCCGCTTGCGGACGGTGATGTCCTCCGCGCTGCCCTCGTAATAGGCGGGCCGGCCCGCGGCGTCCCGCACCACCCGGCTGGCCTCCCGCACCCAGATGAGGGTGCCGTCGCGGCGGCGCCACTGCACCTCGAAGCCGGCCACCACGCCTTCCCGGTCCATCAGGTCCTGCCAGCGGGCGCGGTCCTCGGGGTTGGCGTAGAGCCGGGTGGCGTGGACGGCCAGGAGGGCGTCCCGGTCGGGGTACCCCAGCATGCGCACCATGGCGTCGTTGACGTCCAGCAGGCGCCCGTCGGGCGTGGACCGGTAAAGGCCCACGGGGACCCGCTGGAACAGCTCGCGGTTGCGCTGGTGCGCCAGCGCCCGCTCCACGGCGACGGCGGCCACGCCGGCCACCAGGTTTGCGATGCGCACCTGGTCTTCGCTGACCTCCCGCCGCGCCAGGTATTCGACGACCAGGACGCCCGTCGCCCGGTCGCCGGCCAGCATCGGCAGGTGCATGGAGACCTGCACGCCGGCCTCCCGCACCGGCTCAGGCACGGCGTAGGGGCTCTCCCCCGGGCCGTGATAGTGGATCACGGGCTCCCGCGCATTGAGGGCCCAGGCCGGGCCGCTGCTCTCCGGGGGACGGAGGGGCAGCTTCAGTTGCCCCGCGTAGGCCTCGCTCCATCCCCAACCCGCCGCCAGCTCGAGGAAGGTGCCCAACGGTCCGGCCCCCAGCAGCCTGAGGGCGCCGGCTTGCGGGAACTTTCGCAGGACGTCAAACACCGCGGCGCCTATT
>QGUQ01000137.1 GCA_003242195.1 Bacillota bacterium
CCGCTGCTGGTCCCGCCCAACCGATGGGTGGGGGCGAGGGTGGGAGCCCCGACGTGCCCCTTGTGGATCCCGACCTTGTGGAAGGGGAGGGGGATGGGCCGTGATGCCTCGGGCGGTGCGCTGGTTCGGGGTCGGCCTGCGCCCCCGGACGCTGGAGCACCTGGTCCGGCTGCCCGGTTGGATTCCCATGGGATTCGCCCCGGACGTACCGGCGGCGCCGCCCCGGGATCCGGTGGACCTCTGGTTGCTGGAGGGCACCGACCTGCGGGAGACGCTCCGTCGTGGCAAGGCTTTGCAGCCCTTGCTCGGCGGGGGACGGCTCTGCGTCCTGATCCCGCCCGGTGCCGCGGCGGAAGTTTGGCGGGCCGCCGTGGAGGCGGTCATCGGAGGTCCCCCGGAGGTTCGGGCCGTCGACTCGCCGGAGGAACTAGCAGGTCCGGGGGCGGATGCCCCGGAGGCCCCCGAGGAACGGACAGCGGTATCCTCTGACGGCGCGGTTCCTCCCACCCGCCTGTCGGCCCGCGGGACATCCCGCGATGAGGCGGCGGACCCCGAGAGCCTTTTCCTGTTACGCGCGCCGGCGCCGCCACCGGCCGCCCAGGGGAGCGATACACCTGCGGGTACGCCCGGGAGCGGCCGGACCGACGTGCAGGTGCGGCAGGTGCACCCGCCACGCTGGCCGGGGGCGCCGCTGGCCGGCCAGGATGACGCGGCCCGGCTGGCGGGGCCGGTAGCGACTGCCGCGGGTGCTGTGGTGGCGGTGGTGGGGCCGAAGGGTGGCGTCGGCCGCACGTGGTTGAGTTGCGAACTGGCAGCAGCGCTCGCAGCCGCCGGGGAGCGGGTGGCCCTGGTCGATGCCGATTGGGTGGGAGGCGACGCCGCCGTTCACCTGGACCTGACGGGCGGTCCCACCATCCTCGACCTGCAGCCCCTGGTGGACGGACCGCAGGAAGACTGGGAGGAACAGTGGTTGGTCCATCCCCGGACCGGCCTGCGGCTTCTCGCGGCGCCGCCGCGTCCCGAGCTGGCCGCTCTCATCGAGCCGGGGTTGCTGGCACCGGTCCTGTCCCGGGCAAGGCACCACTTCCACCTGGTCCTGGTGGACTGCCCCGCCGACGACCGGCCGATCTCCGGCCAGGTGGCGGACACGAGCGACCCGCCGGGCGGGCCCTGGCGGGACGCGGACCGCCTGCTGCTGGTGACCACGCCGGCACCGACGTCGCTCCGCCAGGCCAGGGCCTGGCTGGAACGGCGGCCCCTTCCCGCAGGCCGGTGGAGGGACGGAGGGGCCCCGCAGGTCGATGTCGTTGTCAACTGCTGGGATCCGGCCGGCCCCGAACGGCGCGCCCTGGAGGACTACCTCGGTCACCCCGTTTGCGCGTGGTTGCCCGAGGACGCCGGTGCGGTAGAGTCGGCGATCGCCTCGGGCGTGCCCCTGGTCCTGACGGACCCGTCCCATCCCCTGGCGGTGGCCGTGCGGGAACTGGCGGGGCGACTCCTTGGTCGGGAATTGCCCGGCCCCGGTGGAGCAGCCGGCGGATTCTGGCGCGGACTGGCGCAGCGGATGCGGCGGAGGCGGGCGGCCGCCGCACCGCCCGGGAGGTGACCGGATGTGGCCTCTGAAGGAAGCGGCGGGTCCTTCTCCGACCAGGCCTTCCGGGACCTGGTGGAACGGGTGCGTGGGCGCGTCCTGCGGGAGCGGCCGCAGCTGCTCTTCGAGACACCCGGCCCTGACCTGCGGCGCCGGCTGGAGGCCTTCGTGGCCCAGGTCATCGCCCGGGAGGACATGGCCGGCCCCCGTTCCTCCCACCAGGAACTGGTACGGGCGACATGCGCCGAGATGATCGGCTTGGGACCCATCGACAGCCTCCTCGAGGACGAGGAGGTGACGGAGATCATGGTGAACGGTCCCGAGCAGATCTTTGTGGAACGGGCGGGGAGGATCGAACCCTACCCTGCCCGGTTCTGGAACGAAGAACATCTGCTCGAGACGGTCAACCGCATCGTCGCCCCCCTAGGCCGGCGGGTCGACCCGGCACAGCCCTTCGTGGACGCGCGGTTGCCCTCGGGCGACCGCGTGCACGCCATCGTGCCGCCCCTGGCTCCCGACGGGCCCGTGCTGACCATACGCCGCTTCCGGCGGCACCGCCCCGACATGGAAGAGCTGGTGAGGCTGGGAACGCTGACGGCCGAAGCGGCCCGTTACCTGGTCGAGGCCGTCCGCTGCCGCCGCAACGTGCTGGTCTGCGGCGCCACGAGCTCCGGCAAGACCAGCACCCTCATCGCCCTCTTGCGGGCGGCCACGACGCCGGAGGAGCGGATCATCACTCTGGAAGAGGCTATCGAGATCCACCTGGGACCGGGCCGCCACCTGATTCGCCTCGAGGCGAGGCCCCCCGGTGCGGATGGTCGCGGTGCCGTGCCTCTGCGCACCCTGCTCCGCAATGCCCTGCGAATGCGGCCCGACCGCCTGGTGGTCGGGGAGGTGCGGGGAGAGGAGGCCTTCGACCTGATGCAAGCCCTCAATACCGGCCATAGCGGTTCGATCTGTACGATCCACGCCAACGGTCCCCTGGATGCCCTACGCCGCCTGGAACAGCTGGTCCTCATGGCGGGAGAGGGGGTGCCCGCCACCTTTGTCCGGGAACAGGTGTACCGGGCCATCCACGTCCTGGTCCACCAGGTACGCCTGCCCGATGGCCGTCGCGTCGTGAGGGAGATCGTGGAGGTGGATGCGGACCACCGACGGCTACGACCGGTCCCGGGCTGCGCGCCCCCGGCGGGAGCGGCGCCTGCCGGCCGCAGGCCGCCGGCAGGGGAAGCCAGAGCCGGGGAAGGGAGAGGGCGATGATGGAGGGCATCGCCTTTGCCGCGGCCGTGACCGTTGCGACGTGGGTCCTGCTGTCTTGGGCTATGGCCCCTCGCCCCATATCCCGGCGCGGCAGTGGCGAAAGGGACGGAGCCCGGTTTGGCCTCCTGGCCGGCCGGTGGGGAGGGAAACGGCGCGGGCCCGGCGGTGGCGGCGGGGTTGCGGGCATCGTATCCGGGCGCGCGACCGCCGCCCGGCTGGATGAAACGCTGGAGGCTCTGCTCCTGGCAGTGGTGGCGGGCCTGCAAGCGGGGCGCCCCCTGCGGCAGGCCTGGCTGACGGCCGCCCACGAGGTCGACGACGCGATCCTCGAACCGGGACGAACCGAGTTCATCGCCGGCCTCAATGCCGGCTGGTCCCTGGAAGACGCCCTGGGGAACTGGCACCGGCGCACCGGCAGCGTCGCCTTCCGGCGCTGCCAGACGGTCGCGGCCGCCCACCGCCGGGCGGGCGGCCACGTGAACCTCGCCATGCTGGCCATCCTCAAGGCCCTCCGGCAGGAACGGCTGGCGCGGGCCGAGATCCGTGCCCGGGCGGCGGAGGCCCAGCTGTCCGCCCGCCTCCTCGTCCTGGTCCCCTTGGCCATCGCGGCTTACGGCATCGCCGTGGATCCAGGTCTCATGGCTCCCCTGCTCAAGAGCGCCCTCGGGCGGGTCGGCCTACTCTATGCATGCCTGTCGTGGGTCGCCGGCCTCTGGCTGTTGCGCCGCCTGGTGGCCTCCGTGGAAGGGGGCGAGAGTGGATGAGTGCTTGGTTTTTCGCCGTTTCCGTGGCCGCGGCTTCCGGATGTGCGGCCCTCGGCCTCTCGGCCTGGCTGGCCGGTCGCTGGCAGGGACCGGCCCCCCTGACCCGGCTAGCGGAACGGGGTTTCTTTTCCGTGCGGGGGACCGGGGTACCGCGGTGGTTCCGGTTCGTGGCCTCGTGGCCGTGGCCGGTGGGGGACCGGCAGGAGGAGCGGGCGGCCCTCCTCCTGGCCCGGGCAGGACTGGACCGCTACTTGGAACCCCGTTTCGCACCGGACTGGGTGGCACGCCTCCGCGGCCTGGCGGGCGCCGTGGGGGCCGCGATGCTGGGTGCTACCGCCCTCTACCTGGGAGTCCGCTTGACGTTACCGCTGTTTGCCGTCCTCGGACTGGTGGTAGGTCGCCAGGCCGCCTGGTGGTTCCTGGAGAGGTACGGTGCCGCCCGCCAGGCGCGGGTGGTGGGCGGCCTGCCGGACTGGCTCGAGAACATCGCCCTGGCTGCCCGCGGCGGGCTCAGCCTGCGGCAGTGCCTGGAGGTAGCCAATGCCGTCGGTGACGGCGCCCTGGTGGAGGACACGCGGCAGGCCATGGCGAGGGTGCGGGCGGGCCAACCGTTACGGGAGGCGCTGCTCGAACTGGCCCGCCGGTACACGGCTCCCGAACTGGGCGTCGCCGTGCGCTCGCTCATCGAGGCCGAGCACCGGGGCATGCCCGTCGCCGAGACGGCGGAGGACCAGGTTCAGCTGTTGCGGGAGCTGGCCAACCGTCATCGCCAGCGGCGCATCGACGCCTTACCTTTCTGGCTAAGCTTGATCACCATTTTGCTGCTGCTCCCACCCGTGTTCGTGGTCACCCTCCTGCCCAACGTGCTCACCTTCCTGCAAGTGTACCGGTGACGGGGGAAGGCCAAGGGCAGGAGGCCGAACCGCATCGACGGACACGGCACGGGGGCAACAGCACCTGCCGGAAAGGAGGTGAGGCAAGTGGTATGGGCGACCGCGAAACTCTGGTGGACGGTGCACCACGCCCTGCGGAGGAGTGCGATGCGGGTACTGGGGGGCGAGCGGGGCGCGACCACGGCGGAGTATGCACTCTTGTTGGCCCTCATCGTCATCGTGCTCATTGGCGCGCTGACGGAGCTCGGGGATGTCCTCAAGGACCGCCTGGGAGACATCACCGCGGAGCTGGAGACGGCGGGCAATTGAACCCTGCTGTCTGGCGGCGTCGCTTTCCGCCTGCGGCAGCGGGGCTGAAGGCGGAGCGTGGGGCCGTCGCGGCCGAATTCGCCCTCGTGGTCGGGTTGCTGGTACTGCTGACCTTTACATTGTTCGAGCTGGCGGTGGTATTGAACCGGCAGGTGGTGCTCGTCCAGGCGGCCCGTGAGGGCGTGCGGCGGGCCGTGGTCGAGGGCGGGGACACCCGCGAGGTCCGCGAGGTCATCGCCGCCCAGCTGCGGGCCGGCGGGCTTGACCCGGATCGGGTCACCGTCAGCATCCGCCCCCGCAGCGCCGGTTACGGGGCAACTCTCTACGTGCGGCTGGACACGGAGTTGCGGCCCGTGACTCCTATGGCTCGCCGTCTCTGGGGGAACGGCTTCCACCTGCGGGCGGAGATGCAGGGGCGCAACGAGCGGATCCGTCCGGCGCCCTGATGGTGGGCCGGGGCCCGGACGCCCTACCGGGGCTTCCTACCGGGCGGGGTGGGAGGACCACTCCCGCCGCCGTGCCGGCCCCGCGCCGGGGATCCCGGCCGGGGACCGGCACGGCGGGCCCCCGGGCCCCGGGGGGGAGGAGGTCCCTTCTCGTGGCGACACCCGCCGGGCAGCGCGGGTGGCGATCCCCGGCCGGTTCCTGGGCCGTGTGGTTTGTGCTGGGGTTTCCGGCCGGCCTGCTCCG
>QGUQ01000138.1 GCA_003242195.1 Bacillota bacterium
CGAGATCCCCTTGGACGTGATGTTCGCCCAGGTGGACATGGAGGCGGTGCGCTTTCCCCAGCCCGTGCCCGACCGGCCCGCCCTGCCCGGCGATCCCCGGGAGGTGGAGCGAGCGGCCGAGCTGTTACGGCGAGCCCGCCGGCCCGTGGCCCTGATCGGCAGCCAGCTTCACTGGTCCCCCGATCCGGCAGCGGCGGTTCGTTTCGCCGGCGCCGCCGGCATTCCGATCTTCACCAACGGGATGGCTCGCGGGGTGCTGGGACCGGACGACCCCTCCTTCTTCCTGCACAGCCGCAAGGCGGCGCTGGCGGAGGCGGACGTCGTGCTCACCGCGGGCACGCCCCTGGACTTCCGCCTGGACTACGGCCAGTCCATTCACCGGGAGGCCCGGCTGGTCCAGATCGACCTGGATCCCGCCGAACTGGGGAGGAACCGGGATGTGGAGTGCGGCATCGCCGGCGACACGGGCACGGTGCTGGATCAGTTGTGCGAGGCGGGGATCGGGCCGGAGGAACCGGAGGAACGCCGCCTGTGGCTGGAGCGGCTACGGGAAGAGGAGGCACGACGCCTCCAGCGCATGCGTCCCGGCATGACCAGCGAGGCCAGGCCCGTCGACCCCCTGCGGCTGTGCGCGGAGATCGACGCCGCCCTGCCGCCGGAAGCGACGGTGATCGGTGACGGTGGGGACTTCGTCGCCACCGCTGCCAAGATCGTGCGGCCACGGCGGTACCCTGCCGGGTGGCTGGATCCGGGTCCGCTGGGAACGCTGGGGGTGGGCATGGGCTTTGCCCTGGCCGCCCGTATCCTGCGCCCGGAGAACCCGGTCGTCGTGCTGCTAGGGGACGGTGCCGCCGGCCTCGACCTGCTGGAGTTCGAGGCCGCCATCCGCCAGGACCTGCCCTTCGTCGCCGTGGTGGGCAACGACGCCGCCTGGACCCAGATCCGCCGCCTGCAGGTTCAGCTCTTTGGCGAGGACCGGGCTGTGGCCACGGGGCTGAGCTACTGCCGGTACGACGAGGTCGTACGGGCGCTGGGCGGCTACGGCGAGTGGGTGGAACGGCCGGAAGACGTGCGCCCGGCTCTGGAGCGGGCCCTGGCCGCCGGGCGGCCGGCCCTCGTCAACGTGATGATGGGACAGAGCGACTTCCGCGCCGGGGCCATCGCGGTATAGGGGAAGCTTCGCGCCCTTGGCAAGGAGCGGATGCTACACTTGGACGGGGGGAACACAGCCGCGGCCCATCAGTCGGCGAAGGCACCCCCGGGTACCGATCCTGCAGCCAGGTGATCCCATGACCGCCGTCATCGACCTCAACTGCGACATGGGCGAGAGCTTCGGCCCCTACATCCTGGGCATGGACGAGGACATGCTGGAGCTGGTCTCCTCCGCCAACGTCGCCTGCGGCTTCCATGCCGGCGACCCGCGGGTCATGGAGCGCACGGTGTGCCGGGCGGCCGAACGGGGGGTGGGTATCGGCGCCCACGTGGGCTTCCCAGACCTGGTGGGATTCGGGCGGCGCTATCTGGATGCCCGGCCGGAGGAAATCCGTACCGACGTCCTCTACCAGATCGGGGCCCTCTATGCCTTCTGCCGCGCCATCGGCGTCGAGCTCCAGCACGTCAAGCCCCACGGTGCTCTCTACAACATGGCCACCCGCGACGGCCGCCTCGCGGAAGCCATCGTCCAGGCGGTAGCCTCCTTCGACCGGGAGCTCATCCTGCTGGCGCCTCCCGCCAGCGAGCTGGCCCGGGCCGCGGAACGGGCGGGATTGCCGGTAGCCTACGAGGGATTCGCCGACCGCAACTACAACCCGGACGGAACCCTGGTTGCACGCCACCATCCCACGGCGTTGATCCACGACCCGGTGGCCGCCGCTCGGCGGGTGGTCCGGATGGTGCGGGAGGGGAAGGTACGCTCCGTGGACGGCGAGGACATCCCGCTGGTGGTGCACAGCATCTGTTTCCACGGCGATCACCCGGCGGCGGTGGAGCTGGCCCGGTCGGTCCGCCGCCACCTGGACGAGGCCGGGGTCCGCGTCCGCCCCCTGCGGGAGCTTGTGAACCGGGGGAAGGACCCGCAAGGCGGCCACCGACCCGGCTGGCCGGGTGGGGGTGCGTGAAGCGGGACGGTAGCCGCCGCTCGGACCGGCCCCACCGGCGGACCCGCTACGTGCGGGCCGGCGACTGCGGGCTGTACGTCTATTTCGACCAGGTCATCGATCCCGGCGTCAACCGCCGGGTCCGCGAACTGGCGAACCGGCTGCGGCGGGCCGCCGTGCCCGGCGTGGCGGACATCGTCCCCTCCTACGCGGCCGTGTACGTTCGCTACGACCCGCTGGTGACGTCCTTCCATGAGGTGGCGGCGCGCTGCCGGCTGCTGGAGGCGGGCCTGGACGGCCCTGAGCCCGTGGCGCCCCGGGTGTACCTGCTTCCCACCGTCTACGGAGGGGAATACGGCCCGGATCTGGAGGAAGTGGCCCGCTACCACGGCCTCGCGCCGGAGGAAGTGGTGCGGCTGCACTCGTCCACCGACTACTACATCTATTTCATCGGTTTCACTCCGGGCTTCCCCTTTCTCGGCGGCCTGGCACCGCGCCTGGCCACCCCGCGGCGGGAGGTGCCTCGCCCGCGGGTACCGGCCGGTTCCGTGGGCATCGCCGGCTCCCAGACCGGGGTCTATCCCGTGAGCAGCCCGGGCGGATGGCGCCTGATCGGCCGGACACCCGTGCCCCTCTTCCGCGCGGACAGGGAGCCGCCTGCAGTGCTGGAGCCCGGGCACTACGTCCGGTTCGTCCCGGTGACGGAGGACGAATTCCACCGCATCCGCGCGGCCGTCGAGGCCGGCGAGTACCAGGTGGCAACGGCGCCCGCGAACGCCAGCGGAGAGACCGGGCCCGGCGCGGGAAGAACCGGCCCGGGAGGAACGCGGCCGTGATCGAGGTCGTGGCCCCGGGACTGTATACCACGATCCAGGACGCCGGCCGCTCCGGCCTGCAGCACTACGGCGTACCCGTCCAGGGTGCCGCCGACCTGGCGGCCCTGGTCCTCGGTAACCGGCTGGTCGGGAACCCGCCGGAGGCGGCGGCCCTGGAGGCGACCTTGCTGGGGCCCACGCTGAGGTTTCACGTCGAGACGGTCATCGCCGTGACCGGGGCGGACCTGGGCGCCGTGCTCAACGACCAACCGCTCCCCGTCGGGCAGACGGTGCGGGTTCGTCCCGGCGACGTCCTGGGTTTCCGCGGTGGCCGGCGCGGTTGCCGGGCCTATGTGTGCGTGGCCGGTGGGATCGACGTGCCGGCGGTACTGGGTAGCCGCTCGACGGACCCGCTGGCCGGCCTCGGTGGCCTGCCCGGGGCCCCCGGGCGGCCCCTCCGGGCGGGGGATCGGGTGCCCGTGGGGCGCCCGCCCGCCAACATGCATCGCCTGCTCGGGCGGCGGGCTCGGTGGGTCTTCGTCCCGGACCGGTTCGTGGCCCGGGTGGTACTGGGACCCCAGGAGGACTTCTTTCCCTGCGAGGCCGTCCGGGAATTCTTCACCTCCGAGTACGAGGTGACGGCGGCCTCCGATCGCATGGGCCTGCGCTTGGCAGGCCCTCCCGTGCGCCGCCTACCGGGGGAGATCCTGTCCGAGGGCCAGCCCCTGGGGGCCGTCCAGGTTCCGCCCAGCGGCCAGCCCCTCGTCCTGCTGGCGGGCCGGGCGACCGTGGGCGGCTATCCGAAACTGGGCATCGTGGTGACACCCGATGTGTCCCTGCTCGCCCAGGCGCGGCCCGGCGACCGCATCCGCTTCCGGCCCATCGGCGGCCGTGACGCCGAGGAATTGTACCGCCACTGGTGGCGCCTGCTGCACGCGGAGACGGTGATCACCCAGCCTCGATGAACATCGCGGGACGGCTATCACCCCGTCAACGCATCGCGCCGGCGGGCTCCAGCCCCATGAGCCGCATCAGCATGCGCACCTGGCCTACGTGGTAGGCGAAGTGCTGCTGCATCTGGTTGAGCACCCAGAGGACGGTCATGCCCTCTGGAGGCTGGCCGCGGAAGCCTTCCGGCATGGTCCGCGGCTGGAGCAGGTACGCCAGGTCCCACTCGGCCATGCGGGCGTCGGTATGGGCCCAGACCTCCCGCAGGTAGCCGACGATCGCCTCCCGGTCCTGCAGTTCCCGGCTCCGGCGGGGACGCACGTCCCGGCCGAGGATCACCACGTTGACGAACCAGTCCTCCGACTGGGCCAGGTGCCGGGCGCACCAGGCTGCCGAGTTCACCCCGCCGGGGGGCACCCACTGCAGCTGCTCGTCGGTCATGGCGTCGAGGCAGCGGAGCAGAATCTCCCGCCACCCCCGCAGGTTGGGGAGGAAGAGGTCGGCGGCGGTGAGCCGCTTTTCGGTTGCCATCGGTCAGCCTCCCTTGAGTCCTCTCGACGAGTCCTCTCGACGTTCCTCTCGACGCCCGGCGGGTTCCCGGATGCCCCGTGCGGCAACGGCCGCCGGGGACCGTACCCCCGGTTGGCACTCCCGGCTGCCGCATTATCCCGCCGATCCGCCGGCTCATCAGCTGGCGTCCCGGACCAGATCCGGCCAGCGGTCCGCCCAGGGCCGGGCCTCCTCCAGCTGGGCGGCCAGCCGGAAGAGGGTCGCCTCGTCGCCGAAGCGTCCGGTGAACATGACGCCGATGGGCAGGCCTTGCGCGTTCCAGTAGAGCGGTACCGACATGGCCGGCTGCCCCGTGAGATTGGCTAGCGGGGTGAAGGGCGTGAAGGCCGCGGCCCGGAAGAAGGCGGTCAAGGGCTCGTCGGGCGGCGGGGCCAGGGTACCCAGGGGCAGCGGTGGTTCCGCCAGCGTCGGGGTGAGGAGCACGTCGTAGTCCAGGAAGAACCGGGCCACGGCCCGGGCCACGCGCTGCATCGCCCACACCGCCTCCAGGTAGGCGGGGGCCGTTTGCTCCTTGCCCATCTCGTACAGGGCCCGGGTGAGGGGCTCCAGGTCGTCCGGCCCGGGTTCCCGCCCGGTGACCCGTGCCATGGCGTTCACGGCGGCGGTGCACCCGGCGGTCCAGATCACCGTGAACACCGGCAGCAGTTGCTCCACGTCCACCTGCGGGGCTGCTTCCTCCACGTGATGGCCGAGCTCCTCGCACAGCCTGGCCGCTTCCTCCACCGCCTGCACGCAGTCCGGGTGGACCGGCGCGCCGGTCGGCGGCTCCGTGGTGAAGGCGATGCGGAGGCGCCCGGGGTCAGCACCAACCTCCTCGGTGTAGGGGCGGGCAGGAGGTGGTGCCCAGTACGGATCGCCCACGTCCGGGCCGGCAATGGCGTCCAGTAGCGCCGCGCTGTCCCGTACCGACCGGGTGACCGCGTGTTCCACCACCAGGCCGCTCATGATGTCCCCCACGTCCGGGCCCAGGGGCGTGCGGGCCCGCGTGGGCTTGAGGCCGAAGACCCCGCAACAGGAGGCGGGGATCCGGATGGACCCGCCGCCATCGTTGGCGTGGGCAAGGGGGGG
>QGUQ01000139.1 GCA_003242195.1 Bacillota bacterium
CGGGCGCAGCACGGTGTTCGTCTGCACCATGTGGTCGAACTGGCTGTACACCCACGCCTTGGACGCGATGGCGGGCGAGGCCAGCAGCCGCCGCAGGGCCGCGCCGGCCTCGTGACGGTCCCGGGGCTCCGTCACCGCCGCGGGGTCGACGACGGGCGCCGGGGGAAGGTGGGCCGGCGGGGTGTAGGTGGGCGCCCCGCGGGTGAGGACCTCCACCGGCACCTCGGCCACCACGCGCCCCTCCTCCCGCACGCGAAACAGGCCGTCGTCGGTGACGCGGCCGATCACCGCCGCCTCGACGCCCCAGCGGCGGCAGATCTCCCGCACCTCCGCCTCCCGTTCGGGTGCTACGAGGGCCAGCATCCGCTCCTGGGATTCCGAGAGCAGCACTTCGTAGGCCGTCATACCCGGCTCCCGCCGGGGCACCCGCGCCACGTCGATGTCCACCCCGGTCCCGGCCCGGCCCGCCGTCTCGGCGCAGGCCGAGGCGATCCCGCCGGCCCCCAGGTCCTGCATGGCCAACACCGCCCCTCTGGCGGCCAGTTCCAGGCAGGTCTCGATGAGCAGCTTGCCCGTGAAGGGATCGGCCACCTGAACCGCCGGCCGCTGCTCCTCGGCGCCGGCATCGAGCCCCGTGGAGGCGAAGGTGGCACCGTGGATGCCGTCGCGGCCGGTGGGTGCGCCGATGAGGATCACCAGGCTGCCAGGACGGGAAGCCACGGCCCGCACGAGCCGGCTGGCGGGCGCCACGCCGATGCACATCACGTTGACCAGCGGGTTCGTCCGGTAACCCGGCTCGCACTGGATCTCGCCGCCCACCGTGGGCACGCCGGCGCAGTTGCCGTACCGGGCGATGCCCTCCACCACACCGGTGAACAGGCGGCGCCAGAGGTCGTCCCCGGGCTCGCCGAAGCGCAGGGAGTTCAGCAGCGCCACGGGGCGGGCACCCAGGGCCAGCACGTCCCGAATGATCCCGCCGACGCCGGTGGCCGCACCCTGGAAGGGCTCGACGAAGGAAGGGTGGTTGTGGGATTCGATGCGGAAGACCACCGCCATGCCGTCGCCCAAGTCGACGGCGCCGGCGTTCTCCCCAGGCCCCAGGAGCACCCGGGGCCCGCGACCGGGCAGGCGGCCCAGCAGCGGCCGCGAGTGCTTGTAGGCGCAGTGCTCCGACCAGAGCACGCCCAGCATGCCCAGCTCCAGCGGGTTGGGCTCCCGGCCCAGCAGCCGGCAGGCCCGCCGGTACTCCGCCTCCGTCAGGCCGGCCGCCCGCCACGGCTGCCGGCCGCCCGCAGGGCCCTCGGCCTTACCCCTCACCTGCTGCCCTTCCAGCGCCGCGTCCATGGTCGACCCTCCCTCCCCAGGCGGCCTGGCGGCCCCCGCCGTCGCCGTACCAGGCGGCCGCGGCCGCCACCCAGGAAGACAGCAGCTCCCGCCCGTCGGTGCTCCCCAGCCACTCCTCCACGGCCCGCTCGGGGTGGGGCATGATGCCCACCACGTTGCCCTGCTCGTTGCAGACGCCGGCGATGTTGGCCACGGAACCGTTGGGATTGGCCGCCATCGTCGCCGCCCCGCCTTCGTCCACGTAGCGCAGGACCACCTGGCGGCGGGCCTCCAGCCCTTCCAGTTCCCCCGGCGGCAGGTAGTAGGCCCCCTCGCCGTGGGCGATCTCCAGCCGCAGCACCCGCCCCGGCGGGCAGTCCCGGGTCAGGGCACACCGGTTCTCCACCCGGACCCACACGGGGTGACAGCGGAAGCGCAGGCCGGTGTTGGCGCGGAGGACCCCTGGCAGGAGTCCCGCCTCGCAGAGGATCTGGAACCCGTTGCAAATGCCCAGGACCGGCCCGCCCCGGGCGGCGAAGGCTCGCACAGCCTCCATCACCGGTGTCCGGGCCGCCAGGGCGCCCGGGCGCAGGTAGTCGCCGTAGGCGAAACCACCGGGTAGCACCACGCCCGCGTACCCGGACAGGTCGCGGCAGTCGTGGCGGACGAATTGGATCTCCTGGCCCAGCCCTTCTCCCAGGGCACGAGCCACGTCGCCGTCGCAGTTGGACCCCGGAAAGCGGATGATGGCAAATCGCATCCCGGTGCCTCCCCGCTCCGTCGCCGGTTCCTCCCCGGACACGGTGCCCCCGCTACCCCCGCGCGGCTCGCGCGCCAGCGGTTCCTCCATCCCCGCCGGTCTCCCCGTCGCCGGCGGACTCGTCCGGAGGCGGTGCCGCCTCCTCGACCCGGTAGCGGAAGGTCTCCAACACGGGGTTGGCCAAGACCCGCCGGCACATGGCTTCCACCTGCCGGCAGGCCTCGCCGGCGGAAGGAGCCAACACGTCCAGCCGGATCCGCTTACCCACCCGCACATCGCCCACGCCGCCAAACCCCAGGTCCCGCAGGACGCCGGCCAGGGCGTGGCCCTGGGGATCCAGGGTGCCGGGCTTCAGCTCCACGTCAACCACGGCCCGGAAGGTCTTCACGATCGTACCTCCCCCGTGCCGGCCCCGGCCGCGGGGCTGCCGTCACCGGCCCCGGCGGTCACGCGGCGCAGGACCTCGGCGTATGCCTCGACCTCGCCGCCCAGGCCCTGGCGGAAGCGGTCCTTGTCCAGCCGCTGGCCGGTGGTCCGGTCCCAAAAGCGGCACGTGTCGGGCGATATCTCGTCCGCTAGCAGGATCTGGCCGCCGGCATCGCGGCCGAACTCCAGCTTGAAGTCGACCAGGACCAGCCCGCGGTCCAAGAGGAAGTCCCGCAGGGCGCGGTTGATGGCTAGCGCCATGTCTTGGATGCGGTCCAGCTCCTCGTCGCGGGCCAGCCCCAACACTCGGGCGTGGGACCGGTTGATCAGGGGATCGCCCAGGTCGTCCCGCTTGTAGTACAGCTCGACCACCGCCTCGGGCAGCGGCTGCCCCTCGGGCAGGCCCAGGCGCCGGGCCAGGCTGCCCGCCACCACGTTGCGTACCACCACCTCGATGGGGATGATCTTCACGGCGCGGGCGAGCATGTCGCGCTCCCCGGCCAGGCCGGCGAAATGGGTGGGCACGCCGGCATCCTCGACCACGCGGAACAGGTGGGCCGAGATCAAGGCGTTGAGGCGCCCCTTGCCGGGAATGAAAGCTCGCTTCTTGCCATCGAAGGCGGTGGTGTCGTCCTTGAAGTGGATCCAGACGAGGCCGGGATCCGACGTCCGGTAGACGACCTTTGCCTTGCCCTCGTAGAGCCGCTCCAGGCGCCGCGGCAGGCCCGGCCCCCCGGTCGCCGCGGGCCCCGCCCCCGCCGGGCCCTGGACCGGCCGTGCGGCCTGGCCGCCCGCGGCAGCCGCACCGCTGGTGCCCGTCATCCTTCTCCCCTCCCGGCATGACACCGCCCGCGCAACGGGCGAAGGACTGCAACCGCCTGCCGACCCGCCCGGACGCTCAGCACGAGGCCTCTCCGGGCGCCGGTTCGTCCAGCCCGGCGCGGCGGAAGATGAAGTCCACGTGCCGCAGGTAGGCGCCCGGGTCGAAACAGGCGGCGATCTCCTCCGGGCTCAGCGCGGCGCGGACGCGCGGATCGCCTTCCACCAGCTGGCGGAAGGGCGCCTCCCCGCGCCAGCCGCGCATGGCCAGTTCCTGGACGATGGCGTAGGCGTCCTCGCGACTCATGCCCCGTGCCACCAGGGCCAGCAAGACCCGCTGGGAGTAGATCAGGCCGCCGGTGCGCTCCAGGTTGGCCGCCATGGCCTCGGGGTAGACGTGCAGGTCGCGGATGATCTCCGTCAGCAGCGCCGTCATGTAGTCGGCCAGGATCAGGGAATCGGGCAGGATGATCCGTTCCACGGAGGAGTGGGAGATGTCGCGCTCGTGCCAGAGGGCCTGGTTCTCCAGCGCGCTCACCAGGTGGCCACGGATCACCCGGGCCAGGCCGGAGATGCGCTCGCACTTCTCCGGGTTGCGCTTGTGGGGCATGGCCGACGAGCCCTTCTGCCCCTCCCGGAAGGGTTCTTCGACCTCGCGCACCTCCGTGCGCTGCAGGTGGCGGATCTCCACGGCCATCTTGTCGTAGGTGCCGGCGAGGATGGCCAGGGCGGCCAGCAGCTCCGCGTGCCGGTCCCGGGAGACGATCTGGCTGGACACGGTCTCCGGCTGCAGGCCCAGCCGCGCGCAGACATACTCCTCCACCCGCGGGTCTACGTGGGCGTAGGTGCCGACGGCACCCGAGATCTTGCCCACCGCCACGGCCTGGCGCGCGCGCTCCAGGCGCTCGAGCCCGCGGCCCAGCTCGGCATACCACAGGGCCAGCTTGACACCGAAGGTAGTGGGCTCGGCGTGGACGCCGTGGGTACGGCCCATCATCACCGTGTTCCGGTGCCGCCGGGCCTGCTCGCCCACCACCGCCCGCAACTCCCGGACCCCGTGCAGCAGCAGGTCCAGGGCCTCGCACAGGTTCACCGCCAGGGCCGTGTCCACCACATCGGAGGAAGTGAGCCCGTAATGGACCCAGCGGGCGTCGTCGCCCACCTGTTCGGCGATGGCGGTGGTGAAGGCGATGACGTCGTGATGAACCCGGCGCTCGATCTCGGCGATGCGGGCGGCATCGACGCGCGCCCGCTCGCGTACCCGGGCGGCGGTGCCCCGGGGCACGACGCCCAATTCCTCCCAGGCCTCGAGGGCCAGGATCTCCACCCTCAGCCAGGTCTCGTACTTGTGCTCCAGCGTCCAGATGCGGCCCATGGCGGGCCGTGTGTACCGTTCGATCACCGTACGCCACCCCGCAATTCTTCCTGCAGCTGGCGGTCGGCCGCTTCCACCTGCTGGCGCTGGCGCTGCCGGTAGCGGGCCAGCCGCTCCCGGAGGTCCGGGTCGTCCAGGGCCAGGATCTGCGCCGCCAGCAGGGCGGCGTTGACCGCGCCGTCGATGGCGACCGTGGCCACCGGCACCCCGCGCGGCATCTGCACCGTGGCCAGCAACGCGTCAAGCCCGTCCGTGGCCCAGCCGTGCAGCGGCAGGCCGATGACGGGTAGCAGCGTGTGGGCGGCCGCCACGCCCGCCAGGTGGGCGGCGCCCCCGGCCGCGGCGATGAGCACGCGCAGGCCGCGCTCCTGGGCACGGGAGACGTAGTCCACCACCTTCTCGGGGGTGCGGTGGGCCGAGGCGATGATCGCTTCAAAGGGGATCTCCAGCTCGTTCAGGACCGCGAAGGCCTTGCGGACGACGGGCAGGTCGCTGTCACTGCCGACCAGGATGCCCACTTGGGGTCGCAAGGGGATCCCTCCCGCTGGGTTGCACAGTCGGTGAAGGGCGCATATTGTTCGGCTTTAACCACACATTTACCAGCACACTTTCAGTCAATGCGATCGTTAAATGTACGTCAAGGCCATGTATAGCTCTAATTGTTCGGATCTTGGAGCCCAACCCGGTCGCCTGCCCCGGCCCGGCCCGGTCTGAAGTACAATTCCAGGGAGGCGGTGGCAACGGGGGTACGAGGAACGGTCCCGCGCCACGAACCGCGTG
>QGUQ01000566.1 GCA_003242195.1 Bacillota bacterium
GGGCAACGACATCCTGGCGGTGCGCGGCACCGAGGTACTGGCCGTGGGGCCGGGGCGTGTAGCGGGCGGGGAGTGGACGGGGGATGGTGGGAGGACCGTCCTCCTCGGCCTGGCCGGCACGCCCTACTGCGCCTACTACTCGCACCTGGACGGCTTTGCTCCAGGGCTGCGGCCGGGTGCGGTGGTAGCCGCGGGAGACGTCCTGGGCTACGTGGGTGACACCGGCTACGGCCCGCCCGGTACCAAGGGCCGGTTCTGGCCGCACCTGCACTTCGAACTACGCCGGGGCTGCCGGGGCGAGGCCGTCAATCCCTATCCTTACTTGCGCTCATGGGAGGCGATGGCATCCCGGTAGACGTCGATGGTGGCGGCCACCATGGCGTCGAGGCCGAGATGCAGGGTGGCATAGCGCCGGCCGAAGGCCATCAGTTCCTGGAGCCAGGACCGGTCCCGGTACAACTGCATCAAGTCCCGGTAGAGGGCCGCGGGGGTCGGTTCGCCCTGGTGACCGCCGAGCCCGCTGAAGTCGGGGAACCGCGTCTTGCCTACGTACTCCGGCGTGACGGGGCCGTGATACTCCCGCCCCAGTACCAGGCAGGCCGCCCCCGCGGCCAGTCCTTCCCGGATGGCGCGCCCGGTGCCTACCACGACGTGGGCCCGGGCCATGTAGCGGTGGACGTCGGTCACCCAGCCGAGATGCTGCGCGCGCTGGCTGGGCAGCCGCCGGTTGGAGGCCACCCAGAAGCGGACGTCCTTGGGCATCTGCTCGACGGCCTGGCACAGGGCAAGGACGCCGGCCCGCTTCCAGCGATCGACACGCCCTGCGTACAGGATCGTCAACTCCCGTTCACGAACTCCCGGGCGGAACAGTTCCAGGTCCACGCCATTGCCGATGACGACGGCCTTCTTGCGGAAGGACGGCAAGCTCTGGGCGATACGGGGCCCCACGCAGATCAGGCTGGCGGCCGCTGCCAGGGCCGGGCGGTACGGCTGCTGTTCGAGGCCGAGCCCGTGGCAGGTGATCACCAGCGGGATGCCCAGGCGGCTGGCGATGCGCCGGGCGTGCTCGAAGGACCAGGACGACTGGGCGTGGACCAGGTCGTACTTCTGGCGGGGGAGCGGCACGCGGTCGGCAACCACCGCGTAGCGGGGGATGACCTGCACCCGGACCCCCAGTTGCTGGAGCTCCCGGGCGTACGGGTGCGTGGTCGGCTCCATGGTGCCGGGGTGGGTGATCATGAGGTCCACCTCGTGCCCGCGCCGGCGCAAGCCCCGCACCAGGTTGATGACGTGAACGGTCTGGCCGGACGTGAAGAAGGTGGCGGTCAGCATCAGGATGCGCAACATCGATCCCTCCCAGGCTCGCTAGAGCCTATGCGCCCCGCGGCGAGCTCGATCCCGGAACCGGGAACCGCCTGAGCCACCGGAGCGTCCAAGGAGTGACGGAAAGGAGGGGGCCGATGCCGCACCGCGAGGGCGGGCGGCCACAGCCCGCGCCGGATCCCGCCGGCCACGAGCCAGCCCGGGACGAGGTCCTGGTGGATCTCTTTAAAAAATTATAGC
>QGUQ01000140.1 GCA_003242195.1 Bacillota bacterium
GCCCTGAGCCAGATCGAGAAGCAGTTCGGAAAGGGCTCCATCATGCGCATGGGCGAGGCCTCGGCCAAGCTCAACGTCGAGGTCATCCCCACGGGCTCGCTGGCCCTGGACATCGCCCTGGGCGTAGGCGGCATGCCGCGGGGCCGGATCATCGAGATCTTCGGGCCTGAAGCCTCGGGCAAGACGACGGTGGCCCTCCACGTGGTGGCCTCGGCGCAGAAGATGGGCGGCGTCGCGGCCTTCATCGACGCCGAGCACGCCCTCGATCCCGTCTACGCCGAGAACCTGGGTGTGGACATCAACAACCTGCTCATCTCCCAGCCCGACACGGGCGAACAGGCGCTGGAGATCGCCGAGGCGCTGGTGCGGAGCGGGGCCGTGGACGTGATCGTCATCGACTCGGTGGCGGCGCTGGTCCCGCGGGCGGAGATCGAGGGGGAGATGGGCGATGCCCACGTGGGCCTGCAGGCCCGCCTCATGTCCCAGGCGCTGCGGAAGCTCACCGGCGCCATCGCCAAGTCGCGCACGTGCCTGATCTTCATCAACCAGATCCGCGAGAAGGTCGGGGTGATGTTCGGCAACCCGGAGGTCACCCCGGGCGGCCGCGCCTTGAAGTTCTACGCGTCGGTGCGGCTGGACGTGCGCCGCGTGGACACCCTCAAGCAGGGCGGCGAGATGATCGGCATCCGTGCCCGCGCCAAGGTGGTGAAGAACAAGGTGGCGCCGCCCTTCCGGCAGGCAGAGTTCGATCTCGTCTACGGCAAGGGGATCTCCCGGGAGGGCGACCTGCTGGACGTGGCCACCCAGTACGGGATCATCGAGAAGTCGGGCGCCTGGTATTCCTACGGAGATACCCGTATCGGCCAGGGCCGCGAGAACGCCAAGGAGTATCTGGTCCAGCACCCCGAACTGGCGGACGCCATCGAGCAACGGGTGCGCGAGCTGCTGAGCCTGGGTGGCATCCGCGCGGCCACCGCCAGTGAGGATGAGTGACGGCGCCCGCAGCGGCGGGGCGAGGGATGAGTCGAAGCGCGCCCTTGACCTCGCCCTGCGCTGGCTGGCAGCCAGGGCCCGCACGGAGCGGGAGCTGAGGGAGCGCTTGCAGCAGCGGGGCGTGCCGCCCGGCGTCGTCGACGCCACCCTGGAACGCTTGCGGCAGTGGGGCTACGTGGACGACCGGGCCTTTGCCGAGGACTATGTAGAGCATACCCTGACGGTTCGATATATCGGACCGCGGCGCCTGGTGGAGGAATTGCGGCGGCGGGGCATCGATGCGAGGCTGGCCACCGAAGTGGTGGCCGGGCGTTTGCCCCCCGACCGCGAGATCGACCTGGCGCGGGCGGCGGCCCGGCGGCGGCTGGAGATGTGGCGGAAGGGGGACCCGGCGGCCATGCGCGGGCGCTTGTACCGCTTCCTGACGGGTCGTGGCTTCGACCCGGAGACGGCCGCCCGGGTGGTCCGGGAACATCTGGGAGACGAAGAGGCGGGCTTCCCGTGAGGGGAGGGCGCGGCACCCGGCCGCCCTTGACATGGCTTTTCCGCACGACGTAGAATGGACCCAAGGGATGACTCGAAAACGCGACCACAATTACGCAGAAGTCCGAAAATCGTGAAATTTGACGAACGGAGTGCGAAATCAGGCACACAACAGGAAGCGGTTGCCGGTCCCCGCGCAGGGCGTCCGCCGGCCGGGGGCGTGCGTAATCGTGGTCAGCGATCCGAGCCGGGTCCCCGAACTCGGCTTTTTTGTTGCTACGCACGTCGCGGCGGACCAAGGGAGTGAAAAACATGACCATACCGATGCCCATTCTGATCGCCGTCCTCTTCGTTACCATGCTTCTCGCCGGCGCCGCGGGCTATGCCATCCGGAAGATGGTGGCCGAAGCGCGGATTGGTTCCGCGGAGGCGCTGGCGCGACAGCTCGTGGAGGAGGGACGCAAGGAGGGCGAGGCACGCAAGCGCGAGGCCCTCCTGGAAGCGAAGGAAGAGGTGCATCGCCTCCGCACGGAGTTCGAACGGGAGACCCGTGAACGTCGCCAGGAACTCCAGCAAATGGAGCGCCGCCTGCTACAGCGGGAGGAAGCCCTCGAGCGGCGGGCGCGATCCCTGGACGAGAGGGAAGAACTGGTGCGGGCACGGGAGCGGGACCTCGACCGGGCGGAAGAACTGGTCGAGGAACTGCGCATCCGCCAGATGAGCGAGCTCGAGCGCATCGCCAACCTGACCCGGGACGAGGCGCGGGAGCTGCTCATCAACCAGGTCCAGCAGGAGATCAAGCACGACATCGCCGTGATGACGCGGCAGATGGAGGAAGAGGCCAGGGCCGAGGCCGACCGCAGGGCGCGGGAGATCATCGCCAATGCCGTCCAGCGCCTGGCAGCGGATTACGTGCCCGAGCTCACCGTTTCGGTGGTGGAGTTGCCGGGCGATGAGATGAAGGGCCGGATCATCGGCCGCGAGGGCCGCAACATCCGGCATTTCGAGGCGCTTACCGGCGTCGACCTCATCATTGACGACACCCCCGAGGCGGTGCTCATCTCCTGCTTCGACCCCATCCGTCGCGAGATCGCGCGGATGACGTTGGAAAAGCTCATCATCGACGGCCGCATCCATCCCGCCAAGATCGAGGAGATGTATGCCAAGGCCGTCGAGGAGATGGAAGAGCGGATCCGGGAAGAGGGAGAGCGCGCCTGCTACGAGGTGGGGGTGCACAACCTCCACCCCGAACTGGTCAAGCTGCTGGGGCGGCTGGCCTTCCGGACCAGTTACGGCCAGAACATCCTCCAGCACTCCATCGAGGTGGCCCACCTGTGCGCCATGATGGCGTACGAGCTGGGCGCTGACGTCAACGTGGCCCGCCGGGCCGGTCTGCTGCACGATATCGGCAAGGCCCTGGACCACGAGATGGAGGGCACCCACCTCACCATCGGCATGGAGATCCTCCAGAAGTACAACGAGTCCGAGGAAGTCATCCATGCCATGTCGTGCCACCACGGCGACTTCGAGGCGAAGACCATCGAAGCCGTGATCGTCACGGCGGCGGACGCCCTCTCGGCCGCCCGGCCCGGCGCCCGGCGGGAGACGCTGGAAGCCTACATCCGGCGGCTACGCCAGCTGGAGGAGATTGCCAGCAGCTTCGAGGGCGTGGCCAAGGCCTACGCCATCCAGGCGGGGCGCGAGGTGCGCATCATGGTGCATCCCGACCAGGTGGACGACGCCGAGGCGTACCTGCTGGCCCGGCAGATTGCGAAGAAGATCGAGCAGGAGCTGCAGTATCCCGGCCAGATCAAGGTCACCCTGATCCGCGAGATGAGGGTGACGGAGTACGCCCGTTGAAGCCGGGGGAACCGCCAGGATCCAGGCAACGGGAAGGGAAGGGCGCGCCGTCCCGGCCGGCTCGGGCCGGGACGGCGCGCCGCCTTTGCGGCAGGAGGGGGCATCCCGGTGCGGTTACTCTTCGTGGGCGACGTGGTGGGGCGCAGCGGCCGCTCCATGCTCCGGCAGCATCTGGAGCGGCTCATCGAGGAACACGGCATCGAACTGGCGGTGGTCAACGGGGAGAACGCCGCCGGCGGGTGGGGGCTGACTCCGGATACCGCCGAGGAGCTCTTCGCAGCCGGTGCGGACGTCATCACCCTCGGCAACCACTGGGCGGACCGGAAGGAGATCCTGCCCTACCTGGAGCGGACCGACCGCGTCCTGCGTCCCTGCAACTGGCCGGGGGATCCGCCGGGGCGCGGCGCCGTGGTCGTCGAGGGACGTAGCGGTTGCAAGGTCGGCGTGGTGTGCTTGCACGGTCGCGTCTTCGCGCCCGCCCTCCTGGACGATCCCTTCTCGGCGGCGGACCGCGTCCTGGAGGAGCTGCGCGGCCACACCGCCGCGGTCCTGGTGGACATCCATGGCGACGCCACGTCGGAGAAGCAGGCTCTGGCGTGGTATCTGGACGGGCGGGCGAGCGCCGTCCTGGGTACCCACACCCATACGCCGACGGCGGACGAACGGATTCTGCCCGGCGGTACCGCCGCCGTCACCGACGTGGGGATGACCGGCCCCCGGGATGCCGTCATCGGTTTCCGCCCGGATTTGGTGATCCGGCGCTTGCGGACCCAGCTCCACGTGCCGCTGGAAGTAGCCTCCGGTCCCCGTGTCCTGTGCGGGGTCATCGTCGATGTGGATCCCGAGACGGGCCGGGCCTGGGGGATCGAGCGCGTGCGGCTGGAGGAAGAGTAGGGGCACCGTGGAAGGAAGTAGGGGAGGTTGGCGATCCGCTGGCCATGGGGTACTCAGTGTTCGGTCCCATCGTCGACGCGCACGTGGACACCGTCCTCGACCTGGCTGCTGGGCGGCGCCGCCTCGGCGAACGCTCCGTGCGGGGTCACGTGGACCTGCCCCGCCTGGAAGAGGCGGGCGTCGGCGTCCAGGTGTTCGCCCACTTCATCGAACCCGTCTACAAGCCCCATGCGGCGCTGGCCCGCTTCATGGAGCTCTACGACGTCTTCCTGCACGAGGTGGCCTGCAACCGCGACCGCATCACCGTCGTCACCAGCGTGCGAGAACTGGAGGAGACCCTGGCGGCCGGGCGCATCGCCGCCGTGATCGGTATCGAAGGCGGCGAGGTCCTGCAGGGGCGTCCCGGTGTGTTGCGCCTCCTGCACCGCCTCGGGGTTCGTCTGATCGGGCTCACCTGGAACGAGCGGAACGACCTGGCCGATGGTGCGGGGGATGCCCGCAGCGGCGGCGGCCTCTCCCGCCTCGGCGTGCAGGTCGTGCGAGAGATGAACCGGCTGGGCATGGTGGTGGACGTGAGCCACCTGTCGGACGCCAGCTTCTACGACGTGCTGGCGGTGTCCACCCAGCCCGTCCTCGCCTCCCATTCCAACTGCCGCGCCCTCTGCGCTCACCCGCGCAACCTGACCGACGACCAGATCCGCGCCCTGGCCTCCCGCGGCGGGGTCATGGGGATGAACTTCTACGCCCGTTTCCTGCGGGAGGACGGACCGGCGACGGTGGACGACGTGGTTCGACACATCGAACACGTGGCCGCCCTGGTAGGGCCGGAGCATGTGGGGCTCGGCTCTGACTTCGACGGCATCGACGAGCCGCCCCAGGGCCTGGAGGACGTGACCCGGCTGCCCCGCCTGATCGAGGCCCTGCTGCGCCGCAACTGGAAGGAGCGGGAACTGCGCCTGCTCCTGGGCGAGAACATGCTTCGCCTGTTCCGGCAGGTCTGGCAGGCCGGCGAGGAGCCCTACCCCGTGCCCGCGGCCGAGGGCACGGGCGCAGGGCCGGGAAGCTCGGATGCCGGTTCCTTCGCGGCGGGGAGGGGCCGGGCGTGGGGGGGCCCTCTTCGGGTGGCTTCTTAAAACACTTTCCGGCACCACGAACCCGACCAAGATACCATATGGCGTTTTTTTGTTAAAAAAAAAAAAAACAAAAA
>QGUQ01000567.1 GCA_003242195.1 Bacillota bacterium
CCCCTAGACCGGGACGTGGAGGTCACGGGGCCGGTGAAGCTGGTGCTGTATGCCTCTTCGTCGGCGGTGGACACGGACTTCATGGCCAAGCTGGTGGACGTGCACCCCAACGGCTTCTGCCAGCGGCTCTGCGACGGGATGGTCCGGGCTCGCTTCCGGGAGGGCATGCACCGGGAGGTCCTCATGGAGCCGGGCAGGGTGTACCGCTTCGAGATCGACCTCTGGAACACCGCCCAGGTGTTCAAGAGGGGCCACCGGATCCGGCTGGAGATCGCCTCCAGCGCCTTTCCCAAGTACGACCGCAACCTCAATAGCGGCGAACCCCTGGCCACCTCCACGCGGATGGTGGTGGCGGAGAACCGGGTCTGGCACACGCCGGCGTGGCCGTCGCACCTGATCCTGCCCGTCATCCCGGACTGAGGGTACGCGGTAACGTCAGCCGGCGCGCGCCGGAGCGATGAAGCCGTTGCGAGGGATTCGTCGAGGGCATGTGGTATGATGGGACGCGGTGACGCTTTGTTCATTTTGTAGGTATCCGCCGATTCTTGCCCCGTTTGACTGGCGGCCCCGAGCCCGCCAGCGGGATGCGGGAGATGAGAAGACAATGCGTATCACCGTGCTCGGCCTGGGTTACGTCGGTGCCGTGGCCGCCGCGGCCCTGGCGAAAGACGGGCATGACGTACTGGGCGTCGACATCGACCCTGGGAAGGTGGAACGGTTTCGTCGCGGCGAGATACCCTTTCACGAGCCGGGACTGGACGACCTGGTCCGGGAGGGTGTGAACCGGGGCAACCTGCGCTTCGCCGTGCCGGGCGATGTCGCCGCCGGGGACGTGGGTGAACTGGTGCTGGTGGCCGTGGGGACGCCGTCGTTGCCCTCGGGCGCGGCCGACCTCTCCCAGGTCGAGGCGGCCATCCATTGGTTGACGGGACTGGTGGGGGGCGCGCGCGGTCCTGCGGGCGACGGCGACCGCCCCATCGTGGTCATGAAGAGCACGGTGCCGCCGGGCACGGGGCGGCGCCTTCAAGAGCGCTACCTGACCGCTCACGGTATCGCCTATGTCTCCAATCCCGAGTTCCTCCGAGAGGGCAGCGCGGTCCACGACTGGTACCACCCGGATCGGATCGTCGTCGGCAGCGAATCGGAGGCCGCGGCGGCCCGGGTCCGGGCGCTGTACGAGGGATACCAGGCGCCGGTGCTGGTGACCGACACCACGACGGCCGAGATGATCAAGTACGGCGCCAACGCCTTCCTGGCGACGAAGATCTCCTTCATCAACGAGCTGGCCAACATGTGCGACCGGGTGGGGGCCGACGTCGAGGTGGTGGCCCGCGGCATCGGGCTCGATCCACGCATCGGTCCCGATTTCCTCCGCGCCGGCCTGGGCTACGGCGGTTCCTGTTTCCCCAAGGACGTGCGGGCGCTGGATCACCTGGCGCTGGTCTACGACTATCCCTTCGAGCTGCTGCGGGCCGTGATCACCGTCAACAGCCGGCAGCGGCTGTTGCCCCTGTTCGCCCTCCGGCGGGAATTCGGCTCCCTGGCCGGCGTCCC
>QGUQ01000568.1 GCA_003242195.1 Bacillota bacterium
CACGGTGCACAAGGAGACGCGGTGACGAGCGTGGCTTCCCCGGCCGTGCCGGGTTGACCCGCGGTGGCCGTGCCGCTTATAATCAAAGACGCCATCAGGTTTGCGCAGGCCCGTAGCTCGAACTGGTTAGAGCAGCGGACTCCAAATCCGCAGGTTGGGGGTTCGAATCCCTCCGGGCCTGCCATTTTTCCGCTTTAAAGCCTTTGCGGTCAGGATATCGGGGTCGCAATGGTGGTCGTACCGCCGGCCCGCCGGTTCCGCGAAGGGTTCCGGGAAGAAGGTAAGATCGGTCGAAGGGTTTTCTTTTTTTGCCCGAACGCGGTGACGGGCGGGGTGCTGCGGGCGTCGGCCCCGGCCCGCGGCCGTTGCCGGCGGGGTAGCGGAAGCGGGAAGGGAGTTCTGCATGCGAGACGCTTGGGAGCGAACCGCAAAGTTCTTCCGCCAGGTCTGGGCGGAGTTGCGCCGCGTCGTGTGGCCCAATCGCCAGCAGACGATCGCCTACACGGCGGTGGTGCTCGGCACCGTTGCCTTCGTTGCCGCCCTGATCTGGATCTTCGACCTCGCCATTCGGGAGCTGATCGGGCTGGTGATCCCGGGCTGATCGTCCGTCCGGGCGTGGGGTCGGTCGTGAAGGGGGTGACGGGTTCCGCACGCGGGCGGAACCCCTGAGATGCGGGAAGAACGGCAACCCGATCACACGGACCAGGAGCACACGGCGGCGCCCGGCCAGCCGGGGGATGAGGGCGGCGAGGCGGCGGGCGGCTCCCCTGCGCAGGCTTCCTCCGGCGAGGCGCGGGATCCCCGGCGGCAGTGGTACGTGATCCACACCTATGCCGGCTACGAGAACAAGGTCAAGGCGAACATCGAGAAGCGCGTCCGGACGATGGGCATGCAGGACAAGATCTTCGAGGTCCTGGTGCCCACGGAAGAGGCCGTCGAGGTGAAAGACGGCAAGCGACGCACCGTCCAGCGCAAGGTCTTCCCGGGCTACGTGCTGGTGGAGATGATCATGACCGACGACTCCTGGTACGTGGTCCGCAACACGCCCGGGGTGACGGGGTTTGTGGGCGCCGGCAACAAGCCGACGCCGCTGCTGCCCTCGGAGGTCGAGCAAATCCGGCGGCAGATGGGCGTGGAGGAACCCCGCCCGCTCATCCGCTTCGAGATCGGCGAGTCGGTGAAGGTCGCCGACGGTCCCTTCGAGGGATTCATCGGCCAGGTGGAGAGCATCGACCAGCAGAAGGGCAAGCTCCGCGTGCTGGTGTCGATGTTCGGGCGGGAGACGCCCGTGGAGCTGGATTTCACCCAGGTCGAAAAGCTTTGAGCGGCTGCCGTCCGCGTGTCTCGGGAGGAGAGGCGACGTGGCTAAGAAGGTCATCGCCAAGATCAAGCTGCAGATCCCTGCGGGTAAGGCGACGCCGGCGCCGCCGGTGGGACCGGCGCTGGGCCAGCACGGCGTCAACATCATGGCCTTCACGAAGGAGTTCAACGAGCGCACCAAGGACCAGGTGGGCCTGATGATCCCGGTGGAGATCACCGTCTACCAGGAC
>QGUQ01000569.1 GCA_003242195.1 Bacillota bacterium
CCCCACCAGGGGAAGTGGTCGGAGCGGAGGCGCAGGTCGGGCACGTCCGCCGGTCCCGCCACCAGGCCGGTCCCCTCGTTCTGGCCCCAGATGTTGACGATCTCGATGCCCCAGCGCCGGCGGAACTCTTCCATGGCCCACGGCGAGGGCGGCGCCGAGCCGGTGGTGATGGTGCGCACGGAGGACAGGTCGAGACGGTCCACGTGGGGCAGCTTGAGGATCATCTGGAGCATGGCCGGCACCAGGATGGTGAAGTGGATCTCGCCCCCGGCCAGCTGCCGCAGCAGCAACTCCACGTTGATGGGGTGGTGGAGGACCAGGGTGCCGGCATTGAGCAGCCACGGGATGTAGTTGACCCCGATGGCGGTCATGTTGACCAGGGGGGCCACGGCCAGGATCCGGTCGCCGGGCCCGAGGTTGCAAGTGCGCCGGAGGATGCCGCCCAGGTACTGCCAGTTGTTGTGGGTGAGGGGGCACCCCTTGGGCTCCGCCTCGGTGCCCGACGTCCAGCACAGGGTGAAGACGTCGTTGGCGTCGACGGGCACGCCCGCCAGCGCCTCGGGATCCGGTTCCTCCGCAGCCAGCCGGCCCAACTGGGACAGGGAGATGACCTGCTCGAAACCCAGCCGGCGGCCGAGGTCGGTGTAGCTGAAGTCCTTGAAGCGGTCCGCGCCCACGTAGAACCGGCTGCCCGTCAGCCGCCGGACGTACTCCACGTCCTTTTCCCGCCATTGCACGGGCAGGGCCGAAAGGACCCCGCCCGCCCGCGCCACCGCCAGGTACAGCGCGGCCAGCTCCCAGACGTTGGGCAGCTGGGCGACCACGACGTCGTCCTTGCGCAGCCCCCTCCGGATCAGGGCGGTGGCCATGCCGTCCACGGCGCGCCCCAGCTCGGCCCAGGTCAGGCTGCGCGGCTCATCGCCCACCAGTGCCGGCCGATCGGGCGGGTCGATCACCGCCGGCCTCTCCGGGTAGGACCGGCAGTTGGCGAGGAAACGTTCCAGCAGGGTTTCCCGTCCCCAGTAGCCCCGGCTCGTGTATTCCTCGATCACGTCCCTCGAATGGAGAATCACCGGGTGTCCACCCCTCCCGCAGGCAATGGTCCTTGGCGCCCCGCCGCTGTCCGCCGGAGCCGGGTCATGCCGGCGTTCACCGCACCGCCGCCGTGGCGGGCCTCCCGCCGGCCCGCCGGGCCAGCTCGCGGGCCATGATGTTGCGCTGGATCTCGCTGGTACCCTCGTAGATCTGCAGCACCTTGGCGTCGCGGAAGAGCTTCTCCAGGGGCAGGTCGGTGCTGTAGCCCATCCCGCCGAACACCTGGAGCGCCTCGGTGGCCGCCCACATGGCCGTGTCCGCCGCGAAGGCCTTGGCATAGGCCGCCTGCAGCGTGTTGGGCAGCCCCCGGTCCTTCAGCCACGCCGCCTGGTACGCCAGCAGCCGCGCCGCCTCGATGCGCATGCCCATCTCGGCCAGCTTGTGGCCCACCGCCTGGTGACGGATGATGGGCTGGCCCATGGCATGGCGGGTGGTGGCGAGGCCAGG
>QGUQ01000570.1 GCA_003242195.1 Bacillota bacterium
GGTAGTCGCAGCGCAGCTCGCCGTCGAGCAGGTAGATGGTGTCCTCGTCGAGGTCGCCGGCCTCGAAGACGTTCTCGTGCCGCTGGTACTCCGACACCACCGCCTCGCGGGCGAGGTGGTCGCGGGTCTCCTGGCGCAGGGCGTCCAGCGGGAACAGGCGGGCCAGTTCGGTGACGGGTACGGGCATGGCACGTGGTCCGGCGAAGTCTGCCCCGAGTCTATCGCCACGTTCAGGTTGGTGGTAGGGCCGGGTCCGGCTTGCCGCCACCCGGGCAAAGAAGAAGGGCCCCCGTTCGGGGGCCCTTCCATTTTGGCTGGGGGACTAGGATTCGAACCTAGATAGGCAGAGTCAGAGTCTGCAGTCCTACCATTAGACGATCCCCCAATTCGGGAGTGCGTCGGGATGATACCCGACGCAGCAGGATCAGCGCTTGGAGTACTGGGTGGCGCGGCGGGCCTTGTGCAGGCCGACCTTCTTGCGCTCGACCTCGCGGGCGTCGCGGGTCATCAGACCAGCCTTGCGCAGCTCCGGCTTCAGGCTCTCATCATACTCGACGAGGGCGCGGGCCAGGCCCAGGCGGATGGCGCCGGCCTGGCCGGTGATGCCACCACCCTCGACGGTGATCTTGACGTCGAACTTCTCGGAGGTCTGGGTGACCTCGAGCGGCTGACGCACGATCATGCGCGAGGTCTCACGACCGAAGAAATCCTCGATCGAGCGGCCGTTGATCTCGATGTTGCCCGAACCCGGACGCAGGAACACCCGCGCGGTGGACGACTTGCGACGGCCGGTGCCGTAATTCTGCTGCAGAGCCATTGATTCCTACCTCAGGCCTTGATGTCCAGCGCCTTCGGCTGCTGGGCGGTGTGCGGATGCTCGGCGCCGCGGTACACCTTGAGCTTCTTGAACATGGCGCGGCCGAGCGGATTCTTGGGCAGCATGCCCTTGACGCCGATCTCGATGACGCGCTCAGGGTGCGCCTCGAGGGCCTGGGCCAGGGTCTCGGTCTTCAGGTTGCCGACGTAACCGGTGAACCGGTGGTACTTCTTGTCCTGAAGCTTGGTGCCGGTGACGGCGATCTTCTCGGCGTTGATCACGACGAGGTAGTCGCCGGTGTCCACGTGCGGGGTGAACTCGGGCTTGTGCTTGCCGCGCAGCCGGCGCGCGAGCTCCGAGCACAGGCGACCCAGGGTCTTGCCGGTGGCATCGACCACATACCAGTCGCGCTTGACGGTCTCCGGCTTGGCGCTGACGGTCATGGACTTCATGACGGCTCCAAAGGGAATCGGGGTGGAAAGACGCGGAATGATAGCGGCCGAACCGTCCCGGCGCAAGCCCGTCAAAGCCCGCGTGCTAGCATGCCGCCATGCCCGCCACGCCCGCACCGGCACCCCGCGCGGCCGCCAGCGGCGGCCTGGCCGCCCTGGCCGACCGCTGCGTGCAGTGCGGCCTGTGCCTGCCGCACTGCCCCACCTACCGGCTGGACCGCAGCGAGGCCGAATCCCCGCGCGGGCGCATCGCCTGGATGAAGGCCGTGGCC
>QGUQ01000571.1 GCA_003242195.1 Bacillota bacterium
AGGGCGACCTGCGCGCCTGGATGGGTACCCGGTCGTACGACGACGCCGGAGGTGGTCGATCGGGTACGCCGGGGGACTGGTGGTTCGCCCGTCCCCTGGGCGGTAGGCTCGTGCGGTCGGCCACCGCGTGTTTCGAGCCCGAGACCGGCACCGTCTACGTGCCCTATCTAGCACTGGAAGAGGGGGACGCAGCGAGGGGCACGCTGCGGTTCCTCTGGTTTCGCACGGGATGGCGGGATGAACCGGCGGTGCCGCCCCCCGAGGCCACGGAAGTCCTCCAAGCCGCAGCCTGGAGCAGCGGCCCGGATTACGCGCCGCGTCTGCTGCTGTTCTGGCTGGATGAATCCGGCAACTGTGGCTGGGGGCTCTGGCGCCGCCTCGAGCGCGAGGCGTGGGGTCTCGAACGCGCGGGCCTCCTAGGCGGAATGCTGGCGGGAGGGAAAACAGGGGCCGCCCGGAGCTGGCACCGTCTCGGACTGGCCCGCGTGCCCGGCGGAGGAACGAGCGCCATCGCCCTGGCCGCGGCCCGCCGGGCTGGGGACCAGCCGGGCACGAAGGAAGGGGGCGCTGGTGATCAGCGAGGCGCCGGCGTTCCTCTCCTGGCACGCCTCGACGTCGCTACCGACGGGACCCCTCGCTACATGGAGTACCACCTGGCCGGCAACATGGGATCGGGAACAGCCCGCCACCTGCAGGCGGCGGAAGGCAGGGGCACGGTGGAGGCGGATCTCGCCGGCTGGTGGATGGAGGGCGATGCCGCCCTGGTCCTCCTTGCCCGGGGAGGTTCCGGCGTCTCGGCAACGGTCGAAGGGTGGCTCCTGCCCTCCGACGGCCCCCCGCGGCGCCTGGGGGCCGTACCCGTCTCCAGCCGCCACCCGGCGGTCGCCCGGGTCGCAGCGCCCGGCACCGGGCCGGTGACGGCCTGTCTCCTGCCGTTGCTGGAGGATGCCTGCGGGCTTCCGCAGCTCTGGCCCGTACCCTCCAGCTGGCTGGACGCGCTGCGTTCGTCGGTCGTGGTGGCGGCGGAACTGCCCGGGCGGAACGCGGGGGTTCCGGTCCTCCCGGCACCGGCACGGCCGGTGGTCTCGCAACCGGTGCCCGCCGGCCACCCGTGGTCCACACCAGGCCGACGCGAGCGGCGTACCCCGGATGCTCCCGCACCGGCCCCCCGTCCCGGCCCCACCGTGGGCCCGCCCGCCCGGCCGCCCCTGCCCGGCGAGCGACCAAACCGGGATGAAGGCCGCCGCGGCATGGCCGCTTCCCAACGGGCGGCGCCCCCGCACTGGCGCGTCGTCCGCCAGCGTTCCTCCTGACCTTCCTGCCCTCCCTGGCCCCGACGCCTGAAGGGCCCCTCGCCTCCCAATGTCTGTAAGTCGTCACAAATTCGAAACAAAACCGACAACTACTACCGATGAGGTCCGCAACCGGGTACAGCACCTCTACCCGGCGGTTGCGGTGGTTTGCCGCCTCTCTCCGGCATCCTCGACATGAAAAAGGCCGCCGAGAATCAACCCGGGAAGGATTCGCATGGTAAGGAGAGG
>QGUQ01000141.1 GCA_003242195.1 Bacillota bacterium
TGTATAAGATCCGACGCCTGCCAGCTCCGGCAGCCGCCCGATGTCGATCAACACCCCGGGCTGCGCCAGCCGCAGCTTCATGGCGGGCAGGAGGCTGTGGCCGCCCGCCAGGAGCTTGGCTTGGTCACCGTAACGGGACAGGAGCTCGAATACCTCGTCCAGCGTCCCGGGCCGGTGATAGGCAAAGGCGCTCGGGATCACCGTCCGTCACCCCCCTCGGCGGCCGCGGCGGCCTCCTGCGCCTCCTGGATGGCCCGCCAGACCCGCTCCGGCTTGCACGGCATGTCGATATGGCGAACCCCCAGGTGCGACACCGCGTCCACGATGGCATTGACCACGGCCGGCGTGGCGGCGATGGTGCCCGCCTCGCCGATCCCCTTCACGCCCAGCGGGTTCACCGGGGACGGCGTGCAGGTGAAGTGGGACTCGAAGCTGGGCAGCTCCGCCGCCGTGGGCACCGCGTACTCCATGAGCGAAGCGTTCACCGGCTGGCCGTTCTCGTCGTAGACCAGCTCCTCGTAGAGCGCCTGGGCGATGCCCTGGGCGACGCCGCCATGCACCTGCCCCTCGGCCAGCAGCGGGTTGATGACGGTGCCGCAGTCGTCCACGCAGACGTAACGGAGGATGCGGGTGCTGCCGTCCTCCGTGTCCACTTCCACCACGCAGACGTGGGTGCCGAAGGGGAAGGTGAAGTTCTCGGGCTGCCAGAAGGCCGTCTCCTCCAGGCCCGGTTCCAGGCCGGGCGGGAAGTTGAGGTGGGAGCCCAGGTTGGCGGCCGCCGCCACCTCGGTGAACCTCATGCAGCGCTGGGGCGCCCCCTTGACCCGGTACTCGCCGTCGACGAACTCCAGGTCCTCGGGGCTGCACTCCAGATGGTGGGCAGCGATCAGGGCACCCTTCTTCTTCACCTTCTGCAGCGCGTGGTAGAGGGCGATGCCGCCCACCGCCGCCGAGCGGCTGCCGTAGGTACCCAGCCCGATGGGCCCGCGCCCGGTGTCGCCGTGCAGCACCTCCACGTCCTCGGGCGGGATGCCCAGCTCGCTGGCCACGATCTGGGCCCAGGCCGTCTCGTGCCCCTGCCCGTGGGCGGAGGAACCCGTGTACACCGTCACCTTGCCGGTGTGATGGACCCGCACCTGGGCGGACTCGAACAGGTTGCCCCCGTAGTGGGTGGCCGCCAGGGCCGCCGACGGGGCCAGCCCGCAGGCCTCGATGTAGCTGGAGATGCCGATGCCGAGCTGCTTCCGGTCGCCGCGGCGGCGCCGCTCGGCCTGCTCCCGCTTCAGTTCCTCGTAGCCCACCGCCTCCAGCGCCTTGTCCAGGGCGGTATGGTAGTCGCCGGAGTCGTAGGTGATGCCGACGGGGTTGGTGTACGGGAACTCATCCTTGCGGACGAAGTTCTTCCGCCGCACCTCCGCCGGATCCAGGCCCAGCTCGTCCGCCAGCCGGTCGATGGTCCGCTCCAGGAAGTGGGTCGCCTCCGGGCGCCCGGCGCCGCGATAGGCGTCGGTGGGCGTCTTGTTGGTGAACACGCCCGTGATCTTGATGGCGTGGTTCTTGTGGCGGTACGGACCCGGCGAGACGATGAGCCCGAGGATGGGGATATAGGGCGTGTTGAGCTGGTTGTAGGCCCCCAGGTCGCAGATCCAGTTGATGCGCATCCCCAGGATCTCGCCGTCGCGCCTGGCCGCCACCTCCACGTCGATGATCCCCTCGCGCCCGTGGATGGTGGCCAGGAAGTTCTCGCGCCGGTCTTCCACCCACTTGACGGGTTGCTTCAGCTTCCGCGCCAGGTACGGGACGATCACTTCCTCCGGGTAGACGTTGAGCTTGGAGCCGAAGCCGCCGCCCACCTCGGGCGCGATGACCCGCAACTGGTGCTCGGGGATGCCCAGGATGCCGCAAAGGAAGATCTTGAGCAGGTGCGGGATCTGGGTGGTGCTCCAGAGGGTCACCTCCCCGGTGGCCGGATGGCAATCGGCCACCACCGCCCGGGGCTCGAGGGCGATGGGCACCAGCCGCTGCTGCAGGTGCCGCTGGCGGATCACCACGTCGGCCTCCCGGAAAGCCGCCTCTACATCGCCGCCCGAAGCTTCCCAGGTGTAGGCGATGTTGCTCTCCAGGTCCCCGTGTACCTTGGGAGCGCCCGGCTCCATGGCCCGCTCGGGGTCGACCACCGCCGGCAAGGGCTCGTAGTCCACCTCCACCAGCGCGGCCGCGTCCTTGGCGGCGGCACGGGTCTCGGCCACCACCACCGCCACCGCCTCGCCCACGTGCCGCACCTCATCCACGGCCAGCGGCCAGTGGGGCGGGTTCTTCAACCCTTCATAGAGCCAGGCGCAGGGCAGCGGTGCCAGCAGGTCCCGCTTCAGTTCCTCGCCCGTCAGCACCGTCACCACGCCGGGCGCCGACAGGGCGCCGTCGGTGCGGATGGCGCGGATCCGGGCATGGGCATGGGGACTGCGCACCACCGCCAGGTGGACCATGTTGGGCAACCGGATGTCGTCGGTGTAGGTGGCGGACCCGGTGATCAGCCGCGGGTCCTCCTTGCGCTTCAACCGAGCTCCGATGCCTGCGACCGGCACGGCCTTCACCCCCCTCGCAGCGTCCCCTCAGTCGGCCGCCGCCTCCTGCTCCTGCTGCATACGGCGCGCCGCGTACTGGACCGCCCGCACGATGTTGTGGTAGCCCGTGCACCGGCACAGCACGCCCTCCAGGCCGCGGCGGATCTCCTCTTCCGTCGGGTTGGGGTTGACCTGCAGCAGGTGGGCGGCGGTCATGATCATGCCCGGCGTGCAGTAGCCGCACTGCAGGCCGTGTTCCTCCCAGAACCCCTCCTGCACCGGGTGCAGGCGCCCATCCCGGGCCAGTCCCTCGATGGTCACCACCTCGCCGCCGTCCGCCTGCACGGCCAGGACCGTGCACGACTTGACGGCCTGGCCGTTCAGGTGCACGGTGCACGCACCGCAGTTGGACGTGTCGCAACCCACATGGGTGCCGGTCAGGCCCAGTTCTTCCCGCAGGAAGTGGACCAGCAGGGTGCGGGGTTCCACCTCCCGCGTGTAGGTGCGGCCATTGACCTTCAGCGTCACCGACACCCGCTGCCCGGCCAGCTGGTCGCCGCTGTCCGCCATGTCGGCCCCTCCCTCCTTCGTGCGGGCACCGCCCGCGTGACGTGTCCGCTTTGGTTATATGTGGCACACTGGAGCCCTCATCCCGGGGCATCCTGGCAAACCCTTTTCAGGGATTTCATGGCACGGAGATGGCGGTGCCGGGCCCGTGAGAACCGGCCGTTCGGTGGCGAAATGGGTCGATTATCGCCGTAGAGGGACGAATGGGATCGACATAAGCCGGGTGAATCGATGGATGTCCGCATCCCCCGTTACCCAAACAATACGGCGGCGAGGTGACAACTCCTTCCTGGGCGTCCCCGGTCTGCCGGCGGGAATCCCGCCCCGCCCTGCCGGACCACCGGCCGGTTATGCAGGCCGGCGCCCAGCGGCAGGGTTGCAGGACACGGCCGGCATGGTGGGTAATGCACAAGGGACCACCCGGCGCAAGGCCGCAACACCGGTGATCGGGAGGAACGGCACGTGCACGAGGAGCAGGTCGCAGCCGCCATCGAGGCCAGCCTCTGGGACATGGAACCGGAACACCTGCGGGCGGGCGTCACCCTGATCGATCAACCCGACCGGCTGCTCTGGGCGGGAGACGTGGACAGCCCTTACGCCAGCAAGGTGGTGCGGGTCGACTTCGCGGAGGAGGACGCCGGCCGCCAGGTTGATGAAATCATCGCGTGGTTCCGGCGCCACGGCCGGCCCTTCTCCTGGTGGGTGGGCCCGTCGTCCCGTCCCGCTTCGTCGCCGGCGCTCCTCGAGGGGCGGGGGTTGCGGCTGCTGGACCGCTACGAGGGGGTCGCCCTGCGCCTCGACGGCCAGCCGTCCGGTGGCGGCAGCGAGCCCATCGAGCCCTGCCCGGGGGTCACCGTCGAACCCGTGGAGGACGAGGCCGGCGTACGGGCCATGGTTCGCGTGAACAGCCGCGTGTGGGGCTACCCCGTGGAGGCCGAGGACCGGCTGGTGGCGGAGCGGCTGGCCTACCTGCGCCTGCCCGGCCGGCGCGGCGGTTCCTTGCTGGCCCGCGTGGACGGTGAGGTGGCCGGCACGGCCTCCTATCGCTTCAGCGGCGACGGGCAGGCCATCTACCTAGTGGGCGCGGCCACGTTGCCCGAGTTCCGGGGCCGGGGGGTGTTTCGCACGCTGGTGGCCTGGCGGCTGCGGCAGGCCCGGGCCCGCGGGTGCCGGGTGGCCACCTGCCTGGCCCGGGAGAACACCTCGGCGCCCATCCTGCGGCGGCTGGGATTCACCCGGTATTTCATGATGCCGGTGTACACCGGCCCGTGATGCGAAGTCAACCCTGCAGGCCCCAAACCCGGTTCCGCGAGCCCCGAACCTCATCCCGCCGGTCCCGAACCCCACCGCGCCCCGGTCCCGGCAGGACATCCCGGCCGGCTAGACATCACGCACCAGATACAACGCCACCTCGCCGGCACCAGGGCCGTGGGGATCATACAGGGACGTGTCCAATCCCGCCAGCGTGAAACCGAGACGCCGGTAGAACTGGATGGCCGGATAGTTGACGTTCTGGGTCTCCACGTAGAGGGCCCTGGCCCCGAGCCGGCGGGCGTGCGCCAGCGCCTGCTCCACAAGTGCCCGCCCGATGCCTAGCCCACGCCTTTCCGGCGCCACGTACAGGTGCCAGAGATGCACCCGCCCGTTCCACTCGATATCCCCGGCCGCCGCGAACCCAACGACCGCGTTGTCGTCCTCGACGACCAGGGTGAAGGGAAGCCGCTCGAGGTCCTCTCCCGTCAGGGGATCGTAGGTCTTCCGAAGCGGCGGGTCCACGCGCTCTTCCCGAAGGAGAAAGCCCAGATCCGCGGTGACCACCCGGTAGATTCGATCCGTGACGAACCCGGTATCCAGGCTGGCCAGGCGCGCCCGGTCCTGCGGCCACCGAGCCGGCCGGATCTCCCACATGGGCCAAACCTCCCGGCGGATGAAATCCAGACGTGACCTGTTGGGGCACCGTCCCGTGGTGCAACGTCCATGGTAACGGATGTGGCGACTTTGCACATCGTACAGCGAGGCCGTACAGCCGGCACGTTCATGAACGGATGAACGGGTGAACGGGTGAACGGACCGCAGTCTGGTCAATTCGAAGGCTCTCGTGAGACAATCGACGCGATGGGAACCGTCAATCACGGACAGGGTGAAAAATGAAGGAGCAAGCGCAAACCCAGGTCGCAGCGCTGCGGGAACTGGCCGATACCGTCGTGGCCTGCCGCCGGTGCCCGCGGCTCATCCG
>QGUQ01000572.1 GCA_003242195.1 Bacillota bacterium
GGCCAATAGGGCCCCCGCATCACCGGCGCCAAAGATGAGGACCCTGCGGTTCTGGGTATGCTGGGCTCTCCGGAGCCTGTTCAGTTGGTGCCGGAGTTTCAACAGCAACCGGACGGATCCCAGGAAGGCAGCGTTCAGCAGCCCACCGATAATGAAAACGCTGCGGGGATACCTACCATCTGCCATCACGTACGTAACGGTTGAGGTAATGGCGGTTTCCACGACCACGATCCCGAAAAGTCGCAGCATCTCGGGTGCTCCGGCGTGGGACCACAACACCCGGTACAGGCCCATCCCGGAATACAGAAGGCCCCGTAGCGGTAAGACCAGGGGTAAGGACTTCAGAAAGTTCTTCAGGAAGAGGAGGGGAATGGCGGCGCCCTCGAGTGCGAAGCGCACGACAAACGCCATTAAGGTAGCGACTACCGATGCGACCAGGTCTATACTTATCAGTATAAGTTTCTGCCTCGAGAAACGTCTCATGAAAGGATCACCAACTCTACGGCCAACAACCCCACCTCTACAACTCCTTCAACCCCAAACTAATCATCAACGCCTCATTTACCCGCTGCATAATCTCATCGTCCAGGTGGGTCACCTTCTCCCGGAGCCGGCGCTTGTCGATGGTCCGGATCTGCTCCAGGAGGATCACCGAATCCCGTTCCAACCCGTAACGCTCCCCATCCAACTCGACATGGATGGGGAGCTTTGCCTTCTCGATCTGCGAAGTAATCGCCGACACGATTACCGTGGGGCTATACCGGTTGCCGATGTCGTTCTGCAGCACCAGCACCGGCCGCACGCCGCCCTGCTCCGACCCGATGACGGGGCTGAGATCGGCGTAGTAGACATCCCCCCGGCGGATGAGGAGTGGGGGTCGGTTCACCGGGCACGCACCTCCCTGGCAGCCGGTACGCCGGCGCTGCGTCCCTCCGTGGGTTTCCAGTTCAGTATATCCACCCGGGGATTGGACGGTCCGTCCATCGCGGACGGTTCGTCCACCGCCCACGCCGCTCACGTCACCTCCTGCAGCCGGAAGACCGCCCGCTGCTCTCCCACCGGAACCCCGGCCACGTTTCGCACCGGCCGGCGGTAGTAGTCGTGGAGCCGTTCCAGCTCCGCCTGCCCCAGGATCCCGAGCTCGGCCAGGACGGCCACGGCTGCCGTCTCCCGGGGGCCGCCGTCCGGGGACTGATCCTCAACCTTAAGAGCGATGCCCACGCCGCCCCGGGCCTCCCGGAGGGCCGGGATATCCCGCACCGCCTCCGGCGCGACCCCTGCGCACCAGACTCCCGCCGCGCCGATCTTGGAGACGATCCGGCCGCCTGCGGCCTCCATGAGGGCGGTGTCAAACCGACGGCGGCCTGCGACCAGGTACGGGTGGGCGGTCATGGCCGCCCGCACCCGGGCCGCCCCGGCCCGGCGCCCCTCCGCCCCCGGGGGCCGGTATCCCGGCGGCAGGGCCACCTCCGCCCCGGGTTCCGGGGGGAGGGCCCCCGGGTCCCCCAGCCGGGGAAAGGCCCGGGCAATGGACTACG
>QGUQ01000573.1 GCA_003242195.1 Bacillota bacterium
AAAAGAGGGGATACACAATTTAATTCGGTTTCGGGGGCCCGGGGAGTGGTAAAAGGGACAGGGGCCCCCCCGAGCCGGAAGGATCCCCCACGTTGACCGCAACCCCGACGAACCCGGAAGCCCGGGTGGGATCGTGGGCGGGCCGCAGTTCCAGGACCATCTGATGCTCCGAACCCAGGTCCACCGCCTGCACGTGGCGCCGGCGGCGGAGGTCCCAGAAGTGCAAGTGGTGGCCGTAGCGCCGGTTGACCACGTCGTCCAGGTTCAGCCCGGGCTCGATCAGGGACGGCGCGCCCCACTCGCTGGTCACCGCCGTGTCGTAGCCCAAATGCCACCAGAAGTCATAGGCGTAGACCTGGGGCCCCCGATCCACCTCCCAGCGCCCGAGAACGTCAAAGCTGTCGTGGTCGAGGATCAGGATCCCGCCCGGGCCGTCGCCGTCCCGGCCCCCCAGGGCGCTGATGTAGATGCCGTCCGGGCCGCAATGGACCGTGTGCAACCGGGAATAGCCGGCTCGTCGCAGCACTTCCTCGGGCTCGATGATCTTCACCAGGCGGGGTTCGGCGGGATTGGGCCGCGTGTCCAGGATGTAGATCCGGGACGAACGCAGCCCCGGCACCAGCAGGTAGCGGCGCTCCACGTGGGGATGGGGAGCGTAGGGGCAAAGGGCCGAACTGCAGGCGTTCCAGCCGAAGTGATGGATCTCGTCACCGATATAGGGGAAGTCGACGGTGTGGACGACCTTCCCGTAGCCCGGTGACCCCGGATCGACGTCAACGACCCCGAAGCCGTCGGGCCGGCCGTCGGCCCGCAACAGGGCCACGTACGCCAGGCGCTCCGGCGGCCCTTCCGCCGCCAGTCGGGGCGATGGGTAGAACGTGGGATCCGGGCGAAAGAGCGGCATGAGATGTCCCCCCTCGCGGGATGGGTGGCCCGGCCTAAGGCCTCGGCCCGCGCCAGGCCGCCGGGCCCCCCGGCGAAGCCATGAGGCTTCACCAAGGATATGCAAGTAATTGTATTGAAGTACTATTATTTTGCTCCACGGTGGGTTCGCCCCACCCGTGCTTTCGACGGGGCCGCCGCTTTGGCTGCCTCGGGGCGGGCAGGGTCCCCAGGGACGGGGAGCCCATCACCTTGGCCGCCATCGAGATGACCAAGACCGCCGTCATGATCGCGCTGGAAGGAGTCAGCGAGGAAGAAGCCTACAGGGAAGCCATGCGCGGGCGCCAACGCCGAGGTTTTGGAGGCCGAAACTGACGCCGAATACCCCGGCCCGCTGGGACGGGGGTACGACCCCGGCCAGCATCGTGGCAAAGGCGTTCCACATGGCAGCGCTCCCGGCACCCGATAGGGCAGCCGCAACCCATGCCCCCGGAAGGTCACGAGCGATGGCGAAGCCCGCCGTCCCGAGAGCAGCCACCGCCAGGGACAGTACCACCGTCCGTCCGGGACCCAGCCGATCGGCTAGGGCCCCCGCCACCGGGACGGCCAGCGTGCCGGCTACGCTAGGGGGGGAAAGACCAACCCCGCCACTTT
>QGUQ01000574.1 GCA_003242195.1 Bacillota bacterium
CCGGGCGGGCGAGGGGCCCACCCTGATCGAGGCCGTGACCTACCGCTTCGGCCCCCACACCACCGCCGACGATCCCACCCGCTACCGCCGCCAGGAGGAACTGGAGGAATGGCGCCAGCGGCGCGATCCCATCACCCGCATGCGCCGGTTCCTCATGCAGCGCGGGCTCCTGGACGAGGAGCGGGATAACGCCATCGCCGAGGAGGCGCGGGAGCGGGTGGCCGCGGCCGTGCGGGCGGTGGAGCAGATGCCGAAGGCCGCGGCGACGGACATCTTCGACTACGTCTACGCCGAGCGCCCGTGGCACCTGGAGGAGCAGCGCCGGGAGCTATTGGAGGAACTCGGTTCGTCCGAGGGGGCCGGGAACTGATATGGCCAAGCTCACCATCGTGCAGGCGGTGGCCGACGCCCTGCGCACGGAGATGGAACTGGATGACCGGGTGGTCGTCCTGGGCGAGGACGTGGGCGTCAACGGCGGGGTGTTCCGGGCCACCGAGGGCCTCTACCAGCGTTTCGGGGAGAACCGCGTCATCGACACGCCGCTGGCGGAGTCGGGGATCATCGGGACCGCCATCGGCATGGCCATCTACGGGCTGCGGCCGGTGGCGGAGATCCAGTTCGAGGGCTTCATGGCGCCGGCCTTCGACCAGATCGTCAACCACGCCGCCCGCATCCGTACCCGTTCCCGGGGGCGGTTCACCTGCCCGCTGGTCATCCGGGCACCCTGGGGCGGCGGCATCCGGGCGCCGGAGCACCACTCGGACAGCCCGGAGGCCTGGTTCATCCACCAGCCCGGGCTGAAGGTGGTGATCCCCAGCACGCCCTACGACACCAAGGGCCTGCTCATCGCCGCCATCCGCGACCCCGACCCGGTGATCTTCTTCGAGCCCAAGCGGATCTACCGCGCCTTCCGGCAGGAGGTCCCGGAAGAGGCCTACACCGTGCCCATCGGCCGTGCCCGCACCGTTCGCGAGGGGCGGGACATCGCCATCTTCACCTGGGGGGCCATGGTCCGCGTCGTGGAGGAAGCGGCGGAGGAACTGGCCGGGCGCGGCATCGAGTGCGAGGTCGTGGACCTGCGGACGCTGAGCCCCGTGGACGTGGACGCCATCGTGGCCGCGGTGCAGAAGACCGGGCGCGCCCTGGTGGTCCACGAGGCACCCAAGACCGCCGGCTTCGGGGCGGAGATCGTGGCGCTGATCAACGAGCGGGCGCTGCTCTACCTGGAGGCGCCGGTGCTGCGGGTGGCGGGCTTCGACACGCCCATGCCGCTGTTCCACCTGGAGGATTACTACCTGCCCAACAAGCAGCGGGTGATCAAGGGCGTCGAGCGTGTCCTGAACTTCTGAGTCGCGCGTCCTGAACTTCTGAGTCGTGATCGTGAGCGGCTCGCGAGCGCCCGGGATACGGCGGGTGGCGCCGGCTGCTCAACTCGAGAGCGGGCGAGGTGCGAGCGGGATGGCCTACGAGTTCCGGTTGCCCGATGTCGGTGAGGGGATCCATGAGGGCGAGATCGTCCGCTGGCTGGTGAAGC
>QGUQ01000575.1 GCA_003242195.1 Bacillota bacterium
TGTTGGCGGAGGCCGAGGCCGTGGATGATGGCATGGTGGCAAAGGAGCCCGAGTTTGTGGCGCGAGCCTTGCCCTACGCGCGGCAGAAGGGCTATATGCGCACACAGCCCATCTTCGGGCTGGCGAAGCTGTCCCGCCACCCGCTGTTCGAGGAAGTCTTCGGGAAGGTCATTCTGACCCCCAAGGACCTTGCCGACTTCGCCGTGATCGTCAAGGCCCTGCGGGGCGGCGAGGGCGGGCGGAGGATCAAGCGCGTTGCCGGTCGGTGGTTGGTGGAAAACCTGTCCCCGTACTGGGCCATCAAGTACGGCGGCAAGGCCGCAGGCTACACGCTACGCGACCTGTTCCGCGTGTATCATCCGGTCTATTCCGGTGGGTTGCGGTCGCCGGTGGTGGACTACGTGCTCGGGCGCGAGGAGGACCTGTCCGGGTTGCCCGAGAGCGCAGCGTTCGAGCGGCTGAAGCGGGCGCAGACGGACCAGGAGAAGGTGGCGGCCATCACGGAGGGGCGGTTGCCCCACGAGGTCGCGTCGGCCTTCGCCGGGAAGTCGCCGGCGGTCTGGTCCGCCATCGTGCCACAGATGCCGATACTGGCGTTGGTGCGGCACCTGGCGACCATTGAGCGCCTGGGTATCGCGGACCAGCATCGCGGGTACATTGAGGGTAAGCTGACCAACCCTGACGCTGTGCGGAATAGCAAGATCCTTCCGTTTACCTTTGCCAAGGCGTTCCGGCAGGTGGACACGCCTTGGATCCAGGACGCCTTGCGCGCGGCGGTAGACCTGTCCTTTGCCAACCTGCCGGAGTTGCCCGGGCGGGTGGCGGTGCTGGTAGACCGTTCCGGGTCGATGCACGGGGACCCGGTGCGGATCGCTGCGCTCTTTGGCGTGGCGCTTCTACGGAAGGCAAATCTGAATGGTCGGCTGTTGCTGTTCGACCACGAGGTTGAAGAGTTCCAGGTCTCTGGGCGCGACAGCATCCTGAGCCAAGCGGAGCAGATCGTGGCACGTGGCGGAACGGACCTGGAGCGTCCGGTCGAGGTCCTGCTAAGGGACCGGGATCGTGTGGACACGATCATCGTGATTACGGATGAGCAGCAGAACACTGGGAGCCCGTTCCTCCGGCGGCTCCTGGAGTACCGCCAGAAGGTCAACCCGGCGGTCAAGACCTTCGTGGTCAACGTCGCTCCGTACCTGCGGGCGTCGGTGGCCCCGCCGGAGGTCGATGGCGTCTATTACATCTACGGCTGGAGCGAGCGCGTGCTGGACATCATCGCGCTGGTCAACTGCGGCTTTGGGACGGTGGTGGAGGCGATTCGCAAGGACGCGGCGTAATGGAGATTAAGCGGTGCCAGCGAATGTCGTGCGGCACCGCTCTCTGTTCCGAGGTCGTCTAACGGCAGGACGCCGGACTTTGGATCCGGAAGTGCTGGTTCGAGTCCAGCCCTCGGCGCCATGGCGGCGTAGCCGAGGGGTTCAGGCAACGGCCTGCAAAGCCGCGAACGTGGGTTCGAATCCCGCCGCCGCCTCCGCT
>QGUQ01000142.1 GCA_003242195.1 Bacillota bacterium
TTGCGGCGGCTGGAGGCCCTGATGGTGGTGGCCGACGCGGAACACCTGCTGCTGGTATCGGGCTCGGGCGAGGTCCTGGAACCCGACGACGGCATCGTGGCCGTCGGCTCCGGAGGTGGGTTCGCCCTGGCTGCCGCCCGGGCGCTGGCCCGGCACACGGACATGAGCGCGGGCGAGATCGTGCGCGAGGCCATGCGCATCGCGGCGGAACTGTGCGTCTTCACCAACGACCAGCTGGTCATCGAGGAACTCTAGCACGGGACATGGGACGCTGACGTGGCGCCGCGGGGTGGCCCCGCGGGCGGGAGGTCGTACGCAGATGGCAGAGCAGGTACCGGAAGGGGAACACCTGGACCTCGAGAACCTGACGCCCCGGCAGATCGTGGCGGAGCTCGACCGCTACATCATCGGCCAGCAGGAGGCCAAGCGGGCCGTGGCCATCGCCCTACGCAACCGGCTGCGGCGGCAGCGGCTACCGGCCGAGCTCCGGGACGAGATCGCGCCGAAGAACATCCTCATGATCGGCCCGACGGGCGTGGGTAAGACGGAGATCGCCCGTCGGATTGCCCGCCTGACCCGCGCTCCCTTCATCAAGGTGGAGGCCACCAAGTTCACCGAGGTGGGTTACGTAGGGCGGGACGTGGAGTCCATCATCCGCGATCTGCTGGAGACCGCCATCCGCATGGTCAAGGCCGAGCGGATCGAGACGGTGCGGGACCGGGCCCGGGCCGCCGCCGACGAGCGGCTGCTGGACGCCCTGGTGCCCGTGCCCCGCCGCCGCCCGCGCCTGGCCAATCCCTTCGAGGCGCTCTTCGGCGGGGTGGCGCGGATGGGCGGGGACGAAGAAGAGGACGATGCGGAGCGGATCGCCGAAGCCCGGCGCCGGCGGGCGGAGGTGGCGGAGCGCCTGCGGCGGGGCGAGCTGGAGGACGAGCTGGTGGAGATCGAGGTTGAGGACAGCACGCCGCCGATGGTGGACATCTTCGGCGGCGCCGGCCTGGAAGAGATGAGCATCAACGTCCAGGACCTCTTCCGGGACCTGCTGCCGAAGAGGAAGCGGCGCCGCCGGCTGCGGGTGCGGGAGGCACGGGAGGTCCTCGCCCAGGAAGAAGCCCAAAAGCTCATCGACATGGACCAGGTGGTCGCCGAGGCGGTGAGGCGCACCGAGCAGTTCGGCATCGTCTTCATTGACGAAATCGACAAGATCGCCGGCCGCGAGGGCGGTCACGGACCGGACGTCTCGCGGGAAGGGGTGCAGCGGGACATCCTGCCCATCGTCGAGGGCGCCACGGTGATGACCCGCCACGGGCCGGTGCGCACGGACCACATCCTGTTCATCGCGGCCGGCGCTTTCCACGTCGCCAAGCCGTCGGACCTGATCCCCGAGCTCCAGGGCCGGTTCCCCATCCGGGTGGAGCTCAAGCCCCTGGGGCGGGAGGACTTCAAACGCATCCTCACGGAACCGGACAACGCCCTCCTGCGCCAGTACCAGGCGCTGCTCGCCACGGACGGCGTCCATCTCACCTTCACGGAGGACGCCATCGACGAGCTGGCGGCCATCGCCGCCCAGGTCAATGAGCAGACGGAGAACATCGGCGCCCGGCGGTTGCACACGATCCTGGAGCGGGTGCTGGAACCCCTGGCCTTTGACGCGCCCGACGCCGTGCAGGGGGAGGTCGTCATCGACCGCGACTACGTGCGCCAGCGGCTGGCGGACGTCCTCCGCGACCAGGACCTGGGACGGTACATCCTCTGACTTGCCGTCGCGATCCCTCGGAGGGCGGACCGTCCGGCCCATGGCTCGCCGGCCCGCCCGCCGCCCCCGTCCGGGCGCCCGGGCACCTGCCACGTCCCGGGATGTTCCGGGTACCCTCCGTGCGTGTCGCTTCTTGTCTCCCCGATTCGACAATAGTCGTCGCCATCTGCCGAGGATAGGCCTTCCGTACCAGCCCCCCGGCCCCGAATTTGGGACCAAAGTCCCAAAGATTTTCCCGGCGTTAGCAGGAAAGACCAAGATGGTGGCGAATCATGTCGGCCATAGGACCAGGTCATAAAAATAAAATATTCGGATGGCGGCGAGCGTTTATGGGCGTTCGCCGCCCGCAGCAGCGGCATCGACAAAGGCACCCCTGCCGAAAGGCAGGCTCGCAAAGTCACGGGTCTACGGCCCCGTCTGGGGCTAGGACGGCCGGACTGCCGAAAGCCGCGCGGTGTGTTCTTGTGCCGGTTTTCTGAAGCCGCCCGCGGGGTGCCAGGCCGCGGGCGGCTTTCTGTTTGCTGCTGTTGTCCTTCGAAGTCGGCTGGACGGTTCCTTTTCAGGCGGATTGCCGGGGAGGGTCCACGAGATGTGGGGTGCGGTCAACGACCTGCTGGGACGCGGCCTGGAGGCCCTGGCCCTGCGGCAGCGGCTGCTGGCCCACAACGTCGCCAACGCCGAGACACCGGGCTACAAGCGCTACGACGTCCGATTCGCCGAGCTGCTGGCAGACCGGCTGCACGAGGGCCGCCTTCCCCTCTGGCGGACCGACCCGGCGCACCTTCCCGGCGCCCCAGCGGCGCCGGCGGGGGCGGTCTACAGGGAGGCGTGGACGGCCATGCGCAACGATGGCAACAACGTGGACATCGACGCGGAGATGGCACGGCTGGCGCAGACGGCCATCCACTACCAGGCCCTGGTCCGGCAGCTGTCGGACCGCATCGCCCTGCTGCGAACGGTGATCCACGAGGGGAGGCGGTGACCCTTGGCCGGCGGGCTATTCGGAACGATGGACATCGCGGCCAGCGGCATGACGGCGCAGCGGCTGCGCCTCGACGTCATCGCCAACAACCTGGCCAATGCCAGCACCACCCGGACACCGGGGGGCGGGCCCTTCCGGAGGCAGGTCCCTGTCTTCCAGGAACGGGCGCTCCCCTTCTGGCAAGTCCTCGCCCGGCGCTGGCGGCAGAGCATTCCCGAGGCGACGCCGGGACCGGGGGCCGTGCCCGTGGGCGGCGGCGTGCGGGTTGCCGCTGTCGTCGCCGATCCCAGCCCGCCTCGCCTCGTCTACGATCCCGGGCATCCCGATGCGGGTCCCGACGGCTACGTCGCCTACCCCAACGTGGACCCGCTGGTGGAGATGGTCAACCTGCTGGCTGCCACCCGCGCCTACGAGGCCAACGTCACCGTCTTCGCCGCCGCGCGGGCCATGGCCCTGAGGGCCTTGGAGATCGGGCGCGGGTGATGTCCCCGCTGCCTATGTGCAACCGCTTCGTCGCGAGGAGGAGTGACGCATGGACGGTGTCGCCAGCCGCATCGTGGACGGGACGAACCCGCTGGCGGGCGCCCCGGCGCGGGGGGTCGCGGGCGGTCCTGCGGCCGCGGCGCGGGTGGAGGCCGCCGGCTCGGTGGAGGGCGCGGAACCGGGCGAGGGCCCGTCCTTCCTAGCCGAACTGGCCAGGGCCATGTCCCGGCTGGAGGGGCTCGCCGGGGAAGCCGACCGTATGGCCCGGGGCCTGGTGACCGGCCAGGTCGACGACGTCGCCCAGGTGATGATCGCCAGCGAAAAGGCCCGGCTCGCCATCGAGCTGGCCGTCCAGCTGCGCAACAAGGCCATCGAGGCGTATCAGGAGATCATGCGCATGCCGCTATGATGCGGCAGCAGGCGCCCTGAAGGCCGGACGGTGGGGAGGTCCAGATGCCGGTCCAGCGACTGCGAGAGCTCTACAGCCAGTTTACGGACTGGTTCCGCCGGTTGCCGCCACGGGCACGATGGGTGACGGCCGGCACGGCGGTTCTGTGCCTGGCCGCCCTCCTGGTCCTGGCCTTTCGGAGCAGCAGGGGACCGGAGATGGAACCTCTCTTCACCCGCTTGACTCCGGAGGACGCGGCGGCCATCGTCGCCCAGCTGGAGGAGAAGGGCGTGTCCTACCAGCTGGCCAGGGACGGTACGGCGATCCTGGTACCCGCCGGCCAGGTGGACCGCCTGCGGTTGGAGATGGCCGCCCAGGGCCTGCCACGGCAGGGCACCGTGGGTTTCGAGTTGATGGACGACGTGCCCTTCGGCGCCACCGAGTTCGAGCGGAGAGTCCGGTACCTGCGGGCGCTGCAGGGCGAGCTGGCCCGGACCGTCGCCGGCATCGAGGGCGTGGAGGATGCCCGGGTCCACGTGGTGCTCCCGGAGGACAGCCCCTTCGTCGGCGAGCGGCAACCGGCGACCGCCGCCGTCTTCGTCCGGCTCCGCCCCGGTGCCCAGCTGGAGGAAGACCAGGTGCGGGCCATCATGCACCTGGTGGCCTCCGCCGTGGAGGGTCTCGAGCCTCAGGACGTGACGGTGGTCGACGGCACGGGGAAGCTCCTGTCGGCCGAGGTCGGTCCGGAGGAGGAGGGCGGCGGGACGGCGGGCGACCGGTTCGAGAAGGAGCAGCAGTTCGAGAGCGAGCTCCAGCACAATCTGCAGACGCTGCTGGAGCAGGTCCTGGGCCCCGGCAACGTGGTGGCGCGGGTCAATGCGGAGCTGAACTTCGACCGGCAGACCATCGAGCGCCGCATGTTCGAGCCACCCGCCGATGGCGGCGAGGGCCTCCTGCGCAGCATCCAGGAGCTGGAGGAGACCTTTGCCGGCGAAGGCGCCCCGGCAGGAGTACCCGGGGACACCAACATCCCCACCTATCCCCAGGTGGCCGGCGGCAACGGCGAGTACCAGCGCAACGAGCGCACCGCCAACTACGAGCTCAACGAGATCATTGACCGGGTCCAGGTCGCGCCCGGAGCCGTGCGCCGGCTCTCGGTGGCGGTGGTGGTCAACGGCCAGCTCAGCCCGGACCGCCAGCAGGCCCTGGAGCAGGTGGTAGCGGCGGCCATCGGTAGCGATCCGGGCCGGCAGGACCAGGTACAGGTGGTCGGCATGCCCTTCAACACCGACATGGCTGATCGGATCCAGCGCTCCCTGGAGGAGGAACGGCAGGCCCGGGAGGCCGCGATGCGGGGGCTGCTGCTAGCGGCGGGCGCGCTGGCGGCCGTGGCCTTACTGACGGCGGTCATCGTCCTGTGGCGGCGGCGCCGGGCGGAGCTGGAGGAAGAGCTGGCGTTGGAGGAGGCCGGCGAGGTCATGCCGCCCGAGGAAGCGGCCGAGGAGGTGCCGCCCCCGGCGCCCGCCCGGTCCAATGGCCGGCCCACCGCGCCGCCGATCTACGAACAGGTCAGCGACTTGGTGCGCAATCATCCCGAGCACATCGCCCAGGTGATCCGCAGCTGGTTGTCCGAGCGGTGATGCCGGCCGGTCCCGCCAGGCCGGACCGTCAAGAGGGGAGGAATGAGGCATGTCCGTCCAGCCGGCTACCACGGGCGCTCCCGCTCCGCAGCCAA
>QGUQ01000576.1 GCA_003242195.1 Bacillota bacterium
TCTTGGGAGCCGGGTACGCGGGGTTCGCCGTGGCCCGAGGGCTGCGCGGTATGCCCGTGCGGGCCACGCTCGTCAACCCCTTCCCCTATCACTACTTTACGACACTGCTCCACGAGCCCATCGCCCGCCCTCGGGCACGGGAGCGAATTTCGATTCCCCTCGCCCCATACCTGCCGCCCAATGTACGCCTGTGGCTGGGACGCGCCGTCGCCATCGATCCGGAAGAACCGGCGGTGGAGGTGGAGGAACTGGTGACGGCGACCCGGCGCCGCGCGGCGGCCGATTACCTGGTGGTGGCCGTTGGCAGCGAGCCCGCGTACTTCGGCATCCCGGGCCTGGAGGAAGGGGCGCTGGCCATTCGCGACCTGGCCTCGGGTCCGCTGATCCGGGCCCACGTGGAGTACAGGCTAGCCCGTTTCGCGGCCGGGGAGGAGCGGGCCGGAGCGCGGCGCATCGTCATCGGCGGCGGCGGTTACACCGGCGTCGAGGTGGCGGCGGAACTGGCGGAGACGCGCGACGACCTGGCGCGGGCGGCCGGCCTGGTCCCTGCCGCCATCGAGATCTATCTGATCGAGGCGGCGCCCACCCTCCTGCCCGGCTTCGATCCGCGCCTGGTGGAATACACCACGGCCTTCCTGGAGCGGGCCGGCATCCACGTCATCACCGGGACGGCCATTCGCCAGGTCACCCCGGACAGGGTGATCCTGGCGGACGGGCGGAAGATCGAGGCCGGAACCGTCATCTGGACCGGTGGCGTGCGGGCCCACCGCCTGGTGGAACGGTCGGGGTTGGAAGTGGACCGGCGCGGCCGCGCGCTGGTGGAGCGCGATCTGACGGCCCGCGGGTACCCGCGGGTCTACGTGGCCGGGGACGCCGCGGCGGTTCCCGGAGAGGACGGCAAGCCCCTGCCGCCCACGGCCCAGGTGGCCGTTCAGCACGGGCGGTACGTGGCCCGCGCGCTGGGCCGCCGGTTACTCGGGCTCCCCGTCCTTCCTTTCCGGCCGCGCCTGCTGGGTACGGTGATCTCCCTGGGGCGCCGGGACGGCGTCGGATGGGTGGGGAACCGTTACCGGGTCACCGGCCAGGCGGCGCGCGTCCTCAAGACCATGGTATTGTGGCGTTATCTATACGGGATCGGTGGCCTGGGCCTCATCGCGCGGGTTACGGCTGGCGGCCCGCTGGCGGCTCCCGCCACTGAAGGGCGCTAAAGGCATGCCGGAGTCGGCGTTGCCCGTACCACCGGGTGCCGGAGCAGGCGGCAAGGGCTGGCGCGGCCGCGCGAAATGGGTATGCAACCCGCGGCGCTCCTGTGGTACACTACGCATAGTTAGCCGTTCGGTAGGCCGGTCTCGACGATCGGGCTTCACCGTAGCATCCGGTGGTCTTCCGGGTTACCGCCGATACCGATCACCCGGGCCGCCGGCACCCGGCGGTGTCCGCGGCACCGGGGGCTCACCGGAGGCAATCCCGGCTAGCGAGTATCATTGGTTGGAGGTATCCGCGGTTTGACCGGGACAGTCAAGTGGTTCA
>QGUQ01000577.1 GCA_003242195.1 Bacillota bacterium
CCACGATCGCCCGGGACGACGGTTCCGTTTGCCCCATGGGCTATGCGGGTGGGCGGAGACCCCCCCCATTTTCCGCCCCGGGGGTCGGGGGCGCGGGGCGTCCGCGACAATCACCGCCCCGTCCTCGGCCGGGGTCAGGTTCCAGAACTCGTCGGGCTTGAGGCCGGCCCGGAGGGCGTCGGTAAGGAACCCCCGCCAATTGAAGGGCTCGTGGCGCCCCCCGGCGCTGGCGGGTTTCCCTGCCCCTGGGCCTCCCCCGCACCGAAGGCGAGCGATAGGGCCTCACTCGCCTTCTGCACTGCGTTGTTCCAGCCGGCGACGTCCATGATGTCCCCGGCCTGCTCCAGCGTCAGGTTCGGGAAGGCGTGCAGCAGCGCCGCCCAGACCAGGGCGCGCGCCTCACGCATACTCGTCCCCAGCTCCTGCACCGGCTTGCCAACCTCGTCCTCCAGCTTCACCAGGGCGTTGGTGGTGAACCGGAGGATGAACGTCTGGCTGCCGGCTTTCAGCTCGACCTCGCCGCGATGCCGGTTGGCTCCCATCAGCTCGTCACCGCCCTCCAGGGCTCTTGCAACTGGAACGTGACGGAGACGGTCGAAGCATCGTTGTCCGGGAACTCGGCCCCGATGTTCTCGATCTTGGCCCGGGCCTCTTCCACGTGCTGGCCGTCCTCGCTACGGCGGAGGATCACTTCCTCCTTGTTGCGGAAGGCCTGCTTGATCGCCTGGAAGGCCTGGTCATTGGGCACGTACAGGGACTCCAGCTCCACCTGCGTGCTCATGCGGCCATACAGGTGCTTCATGTGGTCGTCGCCCTTGGCCGCCGCTTCGATCAGGTCGCGGCTTTCCTCGGTGGAAAGGCCCGTCTGCTCCGCCACGGGCGTGTAAACCGGGTTCCCGTTCCCGTCGTCGTCGCCAGTCTTGACCAGCACCAGGACGGACGCACCGTTCATCGCCATGGCTCACACACCCCCTAGCCGGTCTGCTGCATCCGCAGGCGCAGGGTCACGACCCGCCCCTGCACCTTGTCGTCCCTGTCGCTGGCCGTGGTGGGTCCGCTGGCCTGCACCAACCAGACCCGATAGCCGTCCACCGGCAAGCTGGCCCGGTGGAACAACTGGCGGACGCGCTCGGCTATCGCCTCCACGTCCGCCACACTCCCCGTGCCCTCCGTGTAGCAGGCGATGTCCCGCATGACCTCGCGGCCCAGGCTGGTTTTAGTGTCGTCCGGTGTGTCGCTGTGGGGGCCATGAACCAGGATCATGGGGAATTGGGCGTCCCCCGGCGGATCCCCGGTGAAGATGGCCGGATGGCCCTGGTAGGTGGCGAGCATCGCCCGCAGCTCCGGGTCGGAGGCTAGGCGCTCGTAGATGGCCTTGGTGAGTGCCCCCATCGCCCATCCCCCCAGCTCAGCCGCGAACGATCAGGCGGAACAGCTTGTCGCGGTTCCTCCACACGGTCGGCCGCAAGTATGGCCGGGGCGCTTGGTTGACGCGGTACGTGTAGGACCGCACCTGCACCACCTTCGGC
>QGUQ01000578.1 GCA_003242195.1 Bacillota bacterium
CCCGCTGCCGGGGCTGGTGCTCCTCGGGGGGAAACCCCGTGGGAAGGGTCCCAGGATCATCCACCACCGAGGCGAACAGCACCGCCCGGGCCACCGGCAGCGGCAGTCGCGCCCACCAGTGGTGGATCCCCTTGGGATGTGGCCCGATCCCCGGCATCTTGTCGTACGCCGAAGCGTCGTTGATCTCGGGCAAAGGCAGGGCGACTTCGATGAGTTTCTTCCGGGTCACGATGGGTGCACCTCACGAACGTTGATGACGCGTCCCTATACGGCGATGAGTCGGTGGCAGGGTCCTGCGTGGGGCCCTGTGGCTTGAGGCGGAGATCCTACCGGGGCTCCTCCCCCCGCCCCCACAATTCATCCCAATCGTAGTTGACACTGGCCGCCCCGAAGTCCGGTTCCCTCCGGAAGGGCCGCCGCACGTATCGGACCCCCTGCACCCGGCCCTCCTGCACCTGCACCAGGGCAAGGATGTAGTCGTCGGGTTTGTTGAGGGCCGTGAGGATCTCGTTCTTCGTTACCGTCACCGTGCGGGCGCCGGCAACGCGACCCTTGACCTCGATGAACCGCAGCCGGCCCGGCTGGGCGGGGATCCGCGATTCGATGTCGTAGCCGCAGCGCTCCCGGCTCACGTCGCGGGGCTCGTAGCCGAGGGACCGCTCCGCTTCCATGACCGCTTCCATGGCCAGGCGTTCGACCTCTTCCGTCTCTCGGGCGAACAGGCCGGGTTCGTCCGAAGTCACCTCGCCCCTTAGCCGCCGTACGAGCCCCATGGGCACAACCAGGGCGTACCCCAGGACTTCCGGCGGCAGGGGAGCCAGGTTCTTCTCTTGCTCCAGCTCCCGCATCCGCTTCTCCAGCCGGGCCTGCAGCTCGTCGGCCCGCTGGCGCGCCCGGGCGGAGTTGATGCGGGCGTTGACCTTGCCCGCCTGCTCCTGCAGGCGCAGTTCCTCCGCCCGGTGGTCCCAGTAGGCGATCTCCTTGGTCAGGCGGTCCTTGACGGCGGCCATGGTTTTCTCCACCAGGGCGACCTTGTGCCGCCGGACCTCCTCGAAGTGGGCGGGGACGAGCTCCCGGACGGCGTAGGAAACGGCCTGCGCCTCCAGGTCGTGGGCCTGGGCCCCCTGCAGGCGGGCCTCCAGCTCCGGGGCCAGGAGGGCCTTCTCCTCCTCCCGCAGGGGCCGGTAGTCCAGGTACGGAGCGTAACCCGCGTTGCGGGTGCGGCCCTCGAGATCGATCTCTACAAACTGCAGGCGCCGCGAGACCACCCGCACGCGGCCCTCGCCGTCCACCCGGCCGTCGCGGATGGCGTGCTCCAGGTAGAAGAGCCAGCGGGGCGTCTCCCCCTCGTCCCGTTCGTCCACCAGCACCGCCCCCTGCTTCAGCAGCGGGCGGTACCGCTCCAGGATCACATCGATGGTGGCATCCAGCAAGGGGTGGCCGGGGCAGACGAAGGCCGCTGGGGGCCGGCCGGGAACCCGGATCTTTTCCTTCTCGAAACAAATCCGCTCATAGCGCGGCAG
>QGUQ01000143.1 GCA_003242195.1 Bacillota bacterium
AGGACGAGGGCAAGCTCCATTACACCCAGGTGTCGCTGGCCAAGCGCAACAACGTGCGGGCGGCCCTGCGTGCGGCGCGAGCGGCCCGGGAGATCCTGGGCGGCAGCGGCATCACGCTGGAGTACGGCGCCATCCGCCACATGCTCAACCTGGAGACGGTCGACACCTACGAGGGGACGTACGACGTCCACACGCTCATCGTCGGTCGGGACATCACGGGGATGAACGCCTTTTAGTCGTACGGGCCGCGCCGGGCGGAAGGCCTGCCCGTCCTACTCGTCTCCCAGGAGGGGATAGGGGCCGTCGGCGACGCGGATCAGCCCGATGGGGCTGCAGCGGTTGCCCTGGCCCAGCGGATTGTCCCCGAGGATGGCCAGCAGCAGTCGGTGCGGGAAGGGATGGGAGCTGGCCCGGATCGTCCCGCCGTTGTCGTTGATGTCGACGATGTGTACGGGCGCTCCCAAGGCGCCGGCCAGTTCCCCGGCGATGGCCAGGGCCTCGTTGCGGCGCAGGGGCGGGATGACGTAACCCTCGTAGGGGCTGCCCTCCCGCATGCCGTCCAGGGAGCGGGCGCCGGTGCCGGCGATGTAATAGAAGACGCCTCGCAGGCCGAGGGGGCGGGTCAGGGCCGCGGCGGCTGCGGCCACCAGGATGCGCAGGCGGCCGGTTTCCTCGATGGCCACCTGCATCTTGGCTGGCACGGAGAGTCCCTGCCCCCAACCGATGGGGCGCACCCGGCGGGCCAGCAGGGTGGCCAGACGCCCCGGCCGCACCTCGGCCGCCGGGATCAGGCGGCCACGGGTGGCGACGACCGCCGTCTCGCTGATGATGACGTGATCGCCCGGTCGCAGCCACGGCGCCAGGTAGCGCCGCAGCGTGGCGGCCAGGTCCTCGCCCCGCTCGAACCAGTGGGTGTGCACGATCACGCGTTCGAAGGCGCGCCCGTTGACCACCACCGTGCTGGTGCGCACAAGGCCTGGCTCCAGGCCGGCCGTGGCGGTGGCTGAGGGGGCGGCCCCGGCGCCGGCGGCCCCGGGGCCCCTCGCGGGCACCGCGGCCGAGCCGGGCGAGGGTTCGGTGGGGGCGCTGGGCACGTCGGGTTCCGCGGGCCGGGGCACGGTGGCCGGCTCGGGGCGGGGGAGGACGTCGGGTTCCACCACCTCCACCGGCGCCACGACGGTGGCCGGTTCTTCCCGCGGCCAGCGCTCGGGCTTCACCTCCGGCCGCGGGCGGGTCACCGGCTCCGGGCCGGGAAAGGGATGGGGCGCGCCCGGCACCCGGGTCCGGCCCGCTACCGTCGCGCCGGTCTCCACGGCCTGCTTCCTGACCGCAACGCTGGCCCTGTCCGCTTCTGCCATGGTGTCACCCCACGCGGGTTCGTCCCGTTCCACACCCGCAGGTCCGCTCCCGTGGTGCATCCGCTAGTGTGAGCCACCCTATGTCCCGGCATACGGCGAGGTTCGTCCGACCTGCGCGGGGCGTCCCGTGATGCTCCCGTTATACTGGAGATTGGTTACGGATTCCATGGCGGATTGGTTGCGAATTCCATGGGAGATTGGTTGCGGATTTCATGCGCGAGCACGGTGTGGCAACCTCGGCATTCTTCGAGGGCCGCGTCGCAGAGGTACGGCGTTTCCCTTGCGGGGCGGCGCGGCAACGGGACGGGGACAGGCAGGAGGTGCGATCGTGGGCATGAAGACGCCGGGACCGGAAGCGGCGCCGAGGGCGGCGGGCGCGGCGGAGACGGGGGACGCACCGGTGCGAGCCGTACTGTTCGATCTCGATGGCACGCTGCTGGAGCTGGACATGGCGCGATTCCTGCCCGTCTACTTGCAGCGGCTGGCGAGCTACGTGGCGGACCTCTTCGAGCCCGAGGATTTCGTCCACCAGCTCATGCGGGCAACCGCCGCGGTGATCGGGAACCGCGACCGTTCCCGGACGAACGAGCGGGTCCTCTATGACACGTTCTGGAGCGGCCTGGACCCGGACCGCCATCCGGGGGCCCGTCCCGAGCGCCGGGCGGAGGCCATGGCCCGGTTCGACCGATTCTACCGCACGGAGTTCGGGCGGCTGCGCCACCTGGCCCGGCCGCGGCCCGAGGCATCCCGGGTGGTGGCGGCCGCCCGGGCCCGCGGATGCAAGGTGGTCCTGGCCACCAGCCCGGTCTTCCCGCGGGTGGCCATCGAGGAGCGGCTCCGTTGGGCGGGACTGGACGCGGGCCAGTTCGACCTGGTGACCACGCTGGAGAACATGCACACCTGCAAGCCGCAGCCCGATTACTATTACGAGGTGGCGGCCCGGGTGGGCGTCGAGCCGGTGCACTGCCTGATGGTGGGCAACGACCTGCGGGACGACATCGCCCCCGCCGCCCGGGCCGGCATGCGTGTCTACGTGGTGGAGGGGCTGGTGGTGAACGAGGACGAGCCGGGCGCGCCCCGCGCGCCCCGCGGCAGCCTGGGCCAGCTCCTTGCCTGGATGGAGCGGCCGGCGCCCCTCGGTAACATTTTTGCAAACAGAGCGACCTTGCACGGCAACAGCGCCGGCCTACAGTAAGAATTGGCTAGGCTGGTTCGGGTGGCAGGGGCCTCATTCAAGCGTCGTGACTGCTCATTCCTTTCACCGTGGACTGCCGCCTACCCGACCGGCCGGCCGCAGGGCGCACGGTCCATCCCGGAACCCGCCGTGCGTAGCCCTGCACGAGTCCATCCTGCTACCGTCGACCAGGCGGAGGGACGGTGGCGGCGGCCGGAACCCCGCCACCCGGCGCCCGGGCCGAAACGAGCGGACCTGCCCATCCGCTGCCCTCCCCGGGAACCCAGCGGCCCGGAGTGCACCGGTCCTCCCCGGAACCCCCGGTGCGATGCGCCGGAACAGGCCGTCGCCGCCTGGCGCGAAGCCCCGCGGAGATCCCGCGGGGCGTTTCGTTTTCCCGGAAAGCAGCGCGTAACCCCCAGTGCGGGACCCCCAGTGTGGGATCCCCGATACGTAACCGGTTCTGGCAGCGGTCGTGTACCCGGCCGGTTCCTGGCGCAGGCTACGAACGAACCGGCGACCCGGCCGGCGGAGGCCCCTGGCCTGGCGACGGCGAGGATCCGCGGCACATGGCACCGAAGGGAGCGGCTGGCTTTGGACTCGCTGCTGGCGGCCCGCCTGCAGATGTCTGTTTCGCTGGGCTTTCACATGATTTTCGCCTCGCTGGGCGTGGGCATGCCCCTGCTCATGTTGATGGCCGAGGGGCTGTACCTGCGCCGGCGCGACCCTCATTATCTGGTGCTGGCCCGCATGTGGTCCCGGGTGACGGCCATTGTCTTTGCCATCGGCGCGGTCAGCGGCACCGTGCTGTCCTTCGAGCTCGGGCTGTTGTGGCCGCGTTTCATGGAGGTCGCGGGGCCGGCCACGGGACCCGCCTTCACCCTGGAAGGGTTCGCCTTCTTTACGGAGGCCATCTTCATCGGGCTCTACCTCTACGGGTGGAATCGCCTGTCGCCCCTGGCCCACTGGCTGGCGGGCATCCCGGTGGCCATCAGCGGCGCGGCCTCCAGCATCCTGGTGGTAGCCGCCAACGCCTGGATGCAGAACCCCGTGGGGGCGGCAGTGCTGCAGGCCCAACCGGCGGCCTTCGACCCCATCGCCGCGCTGTTCCGCAACCCGGCCTGGCCGGTGATGGCGGTCCATTCGACCCTGGCCACGTACGCTGCCACGGGCTTCGCGGTAGCCGGGGTCTACGCCTGGGCGGCGTTGCGCGGCTACCGGGACGAGGTCCGGCGCCGCGGCCTGCGCCTCGCCATGGCGGTGGCCACCGTCAGCGCCCTGCTCATGCCGGTGACGGGGGACACCAGCGCCAAGTTCGTGGCCCGCAATCAGCCGGTCAAGCTGGCGGCCATGGAGGCCCAGTTCGAGACCGAGCGTGCCGCGGCCCTGCGCCTGGGCGGCCTGCCGGATCCCGAGGAACGAGCCGTCCGCTACGCCATCGAGATCCCGGGCATGTTGAGCTGGCTGGCCTTTGGCGATACGGCGGCCGAGGTACCGGGCCTGGACCGCGTGCCGCGGGCGCAGTGGCCCAACGTGACCGTGACCCACTTGGCGTTTCAGATCATGGTCATCGCCGGTATGCTGATGGTACTGGCCTCGGCCTGGTACGGGTGGGTCGCCTGGCGGCGGCGCGGCCGCGTGCTGGAGGACCGCCGCCTGATGTGGGGGCTGGTGGCCGCCGGGCCCCTGGGCATGATCGCCCTGGAGGCCGGCTGGGTGGTGACCGAGGTGGGACGCCAGCCGTGGATCATCCGCGGCGTCATGCGCACCAGCGAGGCGGTGACGCCTGCAGGCGGCGTGGTGAGCACGCTGGTGGCCTCCACCTTGCTGTACGTCTTGCTGGGCGTGGCCCTGGTCTGGCTCCTGCGCCGGACCGGCCACGGACCGGATACGGGTGCCGGTGAGCCCGCGGAGGCGGCGGCGAGCGGGCGAGGGACGCCGGGTCGCGCCACGGCCGGTCCCGCGCCGGCCGGCCGCAATGCCGGTCCGGAGCGGGTACGGGGTGAGCTGCGGGGGTGAGCCTGAGCCATCCGGGCGGGCCGGTGGAGGGGGGAACCCCCGAGACCGTCATCGCCGCCGTCATGGTGATCGCGCTGACCGCCTACGCCGTCCTCGGCGGGGCCGACTTCGGCGGAGGTGTTTGGGACCTGCTGGCCCGCGGCCCGCGCGCCGGGGCGCAGCGGCGCGCCATCGCCCGCGCCATGGGGCCGGTCTGGGAGGCCAACCACGTCTGGCTCATCTTCGCCCTCGTCCTGCTCTTCACGGCCTTTCCCCGAGCTTTCAGCGCCCTGAGCATCGCCCTGTTCGTCCCGTTTCACCTGGTGCTGGCAGGCATCGTGCTACGGGGGGCGGCCTTCGTGTTCCGGGCTCCCGGCGCGCAAGCGGCCGGCCCCGGCCGGGCCTGGACCAGCGTCTTCGGTGCCGCGAGCACCATCACGCCCTTCCTCCTGGGGACGACCCTGGCCGCCGTCTCGTCTGGCGGCGTGCGCGTCAGCGAGGATGCCGTGAGGGTGGACCCGCTCCAGACGTGGTTCAGCCCCTTCTCGCTCCTGGTGGGCGCCCTGACGGTGGCGCTGTGCGCCTACCTGGCGGCGGTGTACCTGGCGGTCGAGACGTCAGGCGAGTTGCGGGAAGACTTTCGCCGCCGCGCCCTGGCTGCCGGCGCCGCGGTGGCGCTGCTGGCCGCCATCCTGCTTCCCCTGGCGCCGCACACCGCGCCCCACCTGTGGGAACTGCTCTCGGAACGGGGCCGGCCCCTGGTGC
>QGUQ01000144.1 GCA_003242195.1 Bacillota bacterium
GGAAACCGGTACCCCCCTTCACGGGCCCAATTCTCCTGGCACTTTACGTGATCAGCCCGAGTTGCCGGCGATGATCTACGTATCGGAGATCAGTCACATATGGCGGGGGAAGGCGTACGCGTTTGGCGGTGGTATGTATGCTCGGTCTCGTGTACGGGCTGCTTTGGTAAGACGCGGCGACGGTGAGATGGTCGAATGTCTTGTCGAGCCGCCGCCGGCAGACAGTATCGACTACTACGTCCCCTTGGTGCCACCTCGTCCGGGTTCGATCGACGTTGGCGATACCGTCATCATGGCATTCCGGACGCAGATTTTCACGCTGCGCTCCAATGTCGCCGTGGTGAGTGGGCTTCAGGGGGGTATTCCACGCCTCGTAAGACTGTATGGGCGCGGCTGGATTGAGAGAGGGGGGGTAGGATGACGCTAGGACGGAGAGCCCTCGTATTGGTCATCGACGGTCTCGGAATAGGCGCTATGGAAGATGTGGCCGAGAAACGCCCCCAGGACAAGGGTGCGAACACCCTCGGACACGTAGTGAAGGCGACGGGAGTCGAGCTGCCGACCCTTACGAGACTCGGGCTGGGAAACACGCTAGCGATGTCAGGTTGGTATCAGGCACTCGGTGAAGCCGAGCGGGATGATTTTCCCCTACAGCCTGTCCCGCATCCGCCCTCTTGGTGGGGGCGAAGTGCCCTGGCATATGAGGGAGCCGACTCGTTTGCAGGGCATCAGGAGATCATGGGCACCATACTGCGCGGTGGGAAACGTGTGCTATTTCGGGAAGTGTCACGCCGCGTAGAATCGGCGCTGAAAAGAGCAGGGTATCGGGTGGATGTGCTTGACCGATATCCGGGGCGACCGCTCCTGGTGGAAGGCAGTGTCGTGGTAGCGGACAACATCGAGGCTGAGCCAGGCCTGGGTTACAACTTGACAGTCCCGCTTGACGAGATATGTTTCGACGAAGCCGTTCGTATGGCGGAGGTCGTGCGTAACGTCGTCGAGGTTCGGCGAGTCATCGTTTTCGGATCGACCGGCTATGGGGTCGACCGAATTCTCCAACATATTGAACATCGGTCTACGGGACAGACGGGGGTGAACAGTCCCGCCCTTGGGGCTTATGATGAGCACTTTCGGGTTCGCCATCTTGGGTACGGAGTGGACCCTAGTCAACAATTGCCGGCCTGCGTGAAGAAAGCCGGCGGCCGCGTAGCACTCATCGGGAAGATGGCGGACGTTATTGACGCGCCAGCAGACTTCCGCGACAACACCGCCGACACTGGAAAGGTGCTGGAGTTCGTCCGGCGGGAGTGGCAAGCTATGGAGTACGGCCTTGTAGCTGCCACTGTTCAAGAAACCGACCTGGCAGGTCACGAGGCCGATCCCACGCGATATGCACGTGTACTTCGCATGGTCGATGAGTGGCTCAAGTCATTCATGCCGCTCTTGGGGAGCGGTGATGCCTTAATCATCACGGCAGACCATGGAAACGACCCCATCAACGGTACAGGAGATCACACGAGGGAATACGTGCCTGTCATTGTACTGGTTGGGGGGGCACTTGTCCAAGAGAAGCCGTCCAGATTCGGGAATTGCCTCGGTACGCGAACCTGCCTTAGCGACGTGGCAGCGACCGTCGCTTGGTTCTTGGGTACAAGTGCACCGCCCGACGGCCAACCCCTGAGCGCCGCGTTGAACAGCCAGCACTAATTCACGGAGGGTGTACATGCTGCCCTGCATTGACGTTTTCGACAGCTATGAGGCGTTAAGCCGGGCCGCCGCGGAGCGGATCGCTGCCCGGCTGGCGGCGCGCCCATCTCTCTGTGTCGCCCTGCCCACGGGCCGCACGCCCCTGCGTATGTACGAGGTACTGGCGGATATCACCCGCAACCGCGGCTTGCGCTGGGGTAGGGCGCGTGTGTTTCTCCTGGACGAGTATCTCGGGCTGGGGGCAGGGGACCCCGGGTCCTTCCACCGGTTCATGGAAGAACATTTCCTCTCCCGCTTGGAAGAGCGGCCCCAGGTGGATGCCCTGGACGGGAGGGCTCCCGACCCGGAGGCGGAGTGCACCCGCTATGAGGCGGCCATTCGAGGGGCCGGCGGCCTCGACCTGGCGGTGCTCGGCCTGGGCCGTAACGGCCACATCGGCTTCAACGAGCCGGGTTCGTCCTTTGATTCGCGGACCAGGGTGGTGACGCTGGCCCCGGAGACGCGGCAGGCCAACGCGCCCGACTTCGGCGGGGATCCCGCCGCGGTGCCTCCCCGGGCCTTGACCGTGGGCATCGCCACCATCCTGGAGAGCCGGGAGGTACTGGTGCTGGTTGCCGGCGCCGCCAAAGCCGAGGCGGTGCGGCGGGCCCTGGCCGGCCCGGTGGACCCGGCTGTCCCCGCGTCCGCCCTTCAGCGCCATCCGCGGGTGACATGGTTCCTCGATCGCGAGGCGGCGGCGCAGTTGCCAGGCTTGCTGCGGACATACCAGCCCTGACCAGCCGTAGGGATGGCCCGTCAGGACGGGCCCACCAGTCTACAGGACTCCCACCCTGAGACGGAGAAGCTTTCCAATGGAGGGAGCGGACTACCATGCGCCTCGCGGTTCGGCTCGGTCCCGACCTTGCCCGGGCTGCCGGCGTACCCGTCCTGGCCGTGGAAGTGCCGGAGGGAGCCACCGCCGGCCGGTTGTTGCAGGAAATCGAGCGGTTGCACCCCGGCCTTGCCGGCCTGCTGGCCCACTGCGTGGTGACCGCCGGCGGCCGGATCGTGGGGCGGGACGAGCCGTTGCCAGGTGGCGACAACGTGGCGGTGTTGCAGCCCATCGCGGGAGGGGCACACGGCGCGGGTGGCGCCTGCCAGTTCGAGACGAGATCCGCACGCCTCAGGGCTTGTGATGCTTAACGGTATCGGCCACGCTGGACGGCGGCCGGGAGCGGCCGCCGGAGAAACACGGAGGGAGGGGAGTCCCGTGGCGGTTCCGTTGAGGGAAGCGGCGGAGACGGTCTTCGTCGACCGGTTTACCGACGGCGTGCTGGATCCCGAGGCCCCCATGCTGGGCCCGGTGCGGGACGGGGGGCACATCGTCGCCAACACGGCACCCGGGTGCTGGGGACCGATGATCACCCCCCACATCCGGGGCGGCCACGAGGTGACGGTACCGGTCGCGGTCGAGGGGGCGGAAGTGGGCGACGCGGTGGCCATCCGCATCCGGGACATCACGGTGACGTCGCTGGCCACGGCCTCCGGCAACGACCGGTGGATGGAAGGGCGGTTCGTGGACGACCCCTACTGCGCCGCCCGCTGCCCGCAGTGCGGGACCATGTCCCCGCCCACCCGCCTCGAGGGCATCGGCCAGGAGTCGGTCCGGTGCGCCCATTGCGGCGCCGACGCCACGCCCTTCACCTTCACCAACGGCTACACCATCGTCTTCGATGCTGCCCGGCGGGTCGGCGTGACGGTCCACGGCGAGGCGGCGGAGCGCATCGCCTGGGAAGCCCATCGCTACGCGGCCCTGCCCGCCAACTCGACCCAAAACCCCATCCTGCGCTTCGCGCCCCACGACTTGGTGGGCGTGGTGGCCCGGCTGCGCCCCTTCCTCGGGCAGCTGGGCACCGTACCGGCGGTGCGCATGCCCGATTCCCATAACGCGGGCGACTTCGGCTCGGCCCTGATCGGCAAGCGGCACGAGTTCGCCCTGACCCCCGAGCAACTGGAGCTGCGTACCGACGGCCACATGGACTGCGACGCGGTGCGGGCAGGCGCCATCGTCATCGCGCCCGTCAAGGTGCCCGGGGCCGGCATCTACCTGGGCGACATGCACGCCCTCCAGGGCGACGGCGAGATCGCCGGCCACACCTGCGACGTCTCGGGCACCGTGACGCTGCAGGTGCAGGTCATCAAGGGGCTGAAGTTGGAGGGGCCCATCATCCTGCCCGTCCTCGAGGACCTGCCCTACCTGGCGCGGCCCTTCACAGCCGAGGAGCTGGAACGGGCACGGGCCCTGGCCCGGCAGTGGGGCCTGGAGGACATCGAGCGCAGTGCGCCCATCTCGGTGATCGGGACCGGGCCCGACCTGAACTCGGCCACGGACAACGGCCTCGAGCGGGCCGCCCGGCTGCTGGGCATGTCCGTGCCGGAGGTGAAGAACCGGGCCACCATCACGGGGGCCATCGAGATCGCCCGCCATCCCGGCGTGGTCCAGGTCACCTTCCTGGCGCCCGTGGATCGCCTGGCTAAGCTGGGGCTGGCGCCCTTCATCGAGGAGCAGTACGGCATCACGGCGTGACGCCCGACCGTGGTGCACGGGCCGCGTCCCGGTGCGCCGGTGCCCGAATGATTCGATGGCTCGCTGGGTTGGCTGCCGGGAAGAGTCGCAGGCCGCCGGCGGGGGAACGCCGGGGGCCCCCCTCCTCAATTGGGACGAGGTCGGGGCGGAGGCCCCCCCTGACGCCTCGGGGCCCCGCCTGAATACTCCCGTAACGGCATGAGCCCGCGCCATTTCTTCCTGCCTCTCGACGGGGAGATCGGTTGACCCTGCCGTTCAGTGGGAGGGTGTCCGATGTCAACCCCGGCATTATCCGCCTACTGGTGCGACCATTGCCGGAAATTGGTCTGCGAAGCCATCCCGGGAGCGGTCGTCTGGTGTCCTTGCGGCCACCAGGCGAGGGAGGTCCGGCCTGGCGCCGGGAGGAAGAGAGCGGAGTCATTGCGCGAAGATGAGCGGGAGAAGGACGGCCAGGCCGGGCAAACCCGGCTTCACGTATGAACACGAGGAAGTTTCGCGGCATCGGCGAAATTCCAGAGCAATTGAAGAACTTGGCACTGGATGGATGGGACCTTCGCGGCCATGGTTCCCGCCCTGCCCGTGTGCCGGGGCGGGTGGGACGGCGACCCGCCCCGGTTGCTAACAGAAATTGCCCGCGGTCACGAAATCCCGGGCGGAGGAACCGACTCCAACCCAGCGCCCTCGTTGCGGAGAGAGAGGAGGACGGCCGTGGAGGTCCTGGCGGCTTGGCTGCGGGCCGCCCAACAGCGGGGGGCTTCCGACCTGCACCTGACCGTCGAATCGCCACCGGTGCTTCGTATCAACGGCGAACTGGTCGACCTGGAGGAACCGCGCCTGCGGCCCGACCGCATCCGGGAGATCCTCGAGCCCATCCTGGACGAGCGGGCGCGGTCCATCCTGGAGCGGGAGGGCCAGGTGGACTTCGCCTACAGCCTGCCGGGGACCGGCCGTTTCCGGGTCAACGTCTTTCGCCAGCGGGGGAGCCTGGCCGCCGTCTTCCGGCTGATC
>QGUQ01000145.1 GCA_003242195.1 Bacillota bacterium
TCACGACCCTTTCCTCCCGTCCTCGTCGGCATCGTTCAGTCGCCGGCGACCCGCTGCTGGGACCCCGTCGCCGGTTCGCCCTGGACCTGCGGCGTGCCATAGGTGTAGAAGGTGGGCGGCAGGTTGGGCCCGAACCAGATGCTGCTCTTCTCCAGGTCCGCCTCGTTGGCCACGTCCCACACGACCGTCTGCCAGTCGGGGTCGAAGATCAGGTAGCCGGTGTCGCCAAACAGCTCGACGCGATTACCCCCGGGTTCGAAGACGTACAGGAAATAGGCTTGCGTCGTCCCGTGCTTGCCAGGACCCGCCTCGATACGCACGCCGTACTCACTGCAGAGCTCCGCCAGGTCAAACAGGTGCTGGGGGAAACCGTACCAATACGCCACGTGGTGGAACCGGCCCCCCACCCCCGTCGCGTCCCGCATGAAGGCGATCTCGTGGACGAGCGGGGAGACGCTGAGCCACGCCCCCACCTCCCGCCCCTCGCGGCCGATCTTCACTTCCCGGACATGGAAGCCCAGGTGGTCCACCAGGAACTGCTTGTGGACCTCCACGTTGGAGACCATGAGATTGACGTGGTCGATGCGGCGGACCGGGACGCCGCGAAGGGGGCGCTTTTGCGGCCGGTTCCGCAGCAGGCTACGCTGCTCGGGAGGGGCCTCGTAGTATCCGACCTCCCAGAGCAACTCCATGGCGTGCCCGTCGGGCGTCCGGAACCGGTAGGCCGGTCCGTGGCCGCGGTCCCCGTCGATCCACCCGAGCCCAAAGCCCGCCGCCTCCAGGCGGCCGACCGCTTCCGAAAGGGCCTCGGGCGAAGAGGCCCGCCAGGCCACATGACCCAGCCCCGGTGCCGGAGCCTCGGTCACCTTGAGGGTGTGGTGATAGAAGTCCTCGTACGCCCGCAGGTAGACGGACTGCCCCTCTCGCTCCGTCTCGGAGAGGCCCAGGAGTTCTTTGAAAAACCAGAGGGTCTCCTCCGGGCGTGGCGTCAGGATTTCGACGTGGGCGAGCTGGGCGACAAAAGGAGCCTTCCTCTCTCGCACCCGTGACACACCCCCCAAGCGAGATGGATTCGCGTGCTCGAAGCCCCGCTAGCCCCGTTACGGTCCGGCGTGTCGTTCCTCTCTCACTCCCGCTCCTCACCACCCCATGCCCAGGTGGGATCCTTCCATCCAGTCAGGTCGTAGTCGGCAAGGCACTGGTCCACCAATTCCTTGAACTGGTCCGTCAGGTTGCGCGCCCGAGCCCAGTTGAGGGTGTCCAGGTACTTCTGCTCGTGGTTGCCGGCGTAGTTCAGTTCGTACAGGCCGTGCCGCCCGGCGAACTCCGAGTACACGGCGTCCCAGACGAGCTTGTACAACTTGATGCGTTCCTCGGCGGGCATCCCCGTGCCGCGCACATAGCGATCGAGGATCGGCCGCAGGTCCGGGTCCTGGAGATCCTTGTAGCTCGACACGTTCAGGATCGGGCTGCCTCCCAGAACCCGCTCGAAGATCTGACGGATCCGATCCCAGGCGAAGTTCGTATAGACCCGGGCGGCGGCCGCATACTCCAGCCGGGGCACGACGCTGCCCCCCAGGCTCGGCTCGGGATCGTGGGCCATGGCCGCCACCAGGGCCCAGAACAGGTTGCGCATGGCCACGATCTCCCCGGCCAGCACCTGGTTGCCCCGGAAGTCCGCCGTGCCGTTGCACTCGAGGCCCTTCAGCAGCAGCCCGGCCATGAACTCGGTCTTGATGGCCATGCGGATGGTCGCCTGGAAGTTGAACCGGTTGAAGAAGCCGGAGTCCGCGTAGAACGCCTTGAGCTTCGGGACGTCCCGGTAGATGAGGACGTCCTCCCATGGGATGAAGGCGTTGTCGAACACCAGGATGGCGTCGTTCTCGTCGAAACGGCTGGACAGCGGGTAGTCGAAGGGGCTGTCGGCCTTGATCTCGTAGGAGGCACGGGAGATGAGGATCTGCCCGGGCGTGTTCATCCGCGCGATGAACACCAGGGCAAAGTCCTCGTCCTTGCCCTCTTGCAGGCGGGCGGCACTGCCGCTGTTGGCGGCGACGAAGGTAGCATGGGTGAGGGCGGAAGCCGTGGCCACCTGCTTCGCCCCGCTGACGTAGATGCCCGCGTCCGTCTCCTTGACGACGTGGACGTACACGTCGCGGACCTCGTGGATGGGACGGTGCCGGTCCACGGGGGGATCCACGATGACGTGGTTGAGGAACAGGACGCGGGAGGCCGTCTCGGTATACCAGCGCCGGGCGTTGTCCGCAAAGGGCTTGTAGTAGTCCGGGTCGGCGCCGAGCGTGGCCATGAAGGATGCCTTGTACTCCGGCGTGCGGCCCATCCATCCGTAGTTCAGCCGCTGCCACAAGGCAATGGCGTCCCGTGCCTCCAGGAGATCCTCGGCGGAATAGGCGGGCGCGAAGAACTTGTGGGTGAGGTTCCCGTACCGGTCCACCTTGGTGAGGACGTCCTTGAACCGCGGGTCATGAAGGGCGTCGTATAGGCGTGCGATGGACCGGGCCGCGTTCCGGAACGCGGGATGGGTGGTGACGTCCCGGACCCACTCGCCCCGGAAGTAAACCCGGCGCCCGTCTCGGAGGCTCTCCAAGTACTCGCTCCCCGTCATGGGCCGGCCGGTCGTTACACCCACCTTCGACCGTTCCACTGCCAACGGACGCATCCCCCTTCCAGCAGGTTCTGCCGCCACGCCCCTCATCGCGCCTGCCTGGCAAGGACCTCCCGCTCCACCTCGCCCAGCGGGCCGAGCACGCCGGCGAAGAAGACCAGGGGTTCACCATCCCCGTACGAGAACTCCTCCACCCGGCCCAGGTAGAGGACGTGGTCGCCCCCGTCGTAGGCCTGCCACGGTGAGCACTCGAGGTAGGCCAAGCAGCCGGCCAAGCGAGGCGCCAGGCGCCCCGCCTCCCAGGGGATCCCGAGGCCCTCCTGCGGCTTGCCGGCGAAGTGCAGGGCCAGATCACGCTGGTGGGCCCGGAGGATGTTGACGGCAAAGGGCCGCCCGGCCAGCAACTCGCACGCCCTGGCCGAGCGGGCGATGGAGACCAGCACCAGCGGCGGCTCCAGGGAGACGGAAGTAAAGGAGTTGACCGTAATGCCGTGAACGCGCTCGCCGTCCCGGCAGGTCACCACCGTGACCCCCGTGGCGAACCGGCCGAGACAATGGCGCAATGCCCGGGTGTCCACCCGTCACCCTCCCGCTCACAAGATCCCGGTAGGGCCTAGCGGAATCGTTCCGGCGGATTTCGTAAGGACCGACAAAAAGATACCCCTTTCGTGGCAACAAACGAGCAAATACCGACATCCTCCGCTTCTTTTCTATGGCTCTACGTTATGAAGCGAGGGGGGATGCAGGAATAGCGTTGTTCAGCAATATGGAACAGCGTTCAAACAACGAAGAATGTCCGCGATAGCGGAACACCTCCCTACCCCCTCGCTCCTTCCTGGCAATAGGATCGCCTTAGAAACCGTCCAGCGAGGGGGTCCAATCGGTGCATCGTGTCCCGTTGCTCATCGGCGGACGGCGGCAGGAGGCCCGCGCGGGCACCTGGTACGAGCGGCACAACCCGCTGACGGGCGAGGTGGTGACGCAGGCCGCGGCAGCCGGTGTCGACGACGCCCGGGCAGCGGCCGACGCCGCCGCGACCGCGTTTCCGGAGTGGGCGGAGACGGGCCCCGGCGAGCGCCGGCAGTTGCTGCTCAAGGCAGCGGACCTCTTGGAGCGGCGGGCCGACGCCTTCGTCGAGGCCCTGGTCGAGGAGAACGGGGGCCCGGAGGCATGGGACCGCTTCAACGTCCCGCTGGCGGCCGGCATGTTCCGGGAGGCCGCGTCGCTGACCACTCAAATCACCGGTGAGGTCATCCCATCCGACCGGCCCGGCACCTTCGCCTTCGCCGTCCGCCAGCCCGTAGGCGTGATCCTCAGCATCGCCCCCTGGAATGCTCCCGTCATCCTCGGCGTCCGGGCCATCGCCACGCCCCTGGCCTGCGGCAACACGGTGGTCTTTAAGACGTCGGAGGTCTGCCCGCGAACCCATTCCCTCATCGCCGAGGTAGTGGAAGAGGCCGGCTTCCCGGCCGGGGTGCTCAACGTGGTGAGCAACGCTCCCGAGGACGCCGCCGAGGTGGTCGGCGCGCTGATCGATCACCCGGCGGTACGGCGCATCAACTTCACCGGCTCGACCCGCGTGGGTCGGGTCATCGCCGAACGGGCGGCCAGGCACCTGAAGCCCGTGCTGCTGGAACTGGGCGGCAAGGCCCCGCTCCTGGTCCTGCACGACGCCGACCTGGAAGAAGCGGCGAAGGCCGCCACCTTCGGCGCCTTCGCCAACCAGGGGCAGATCTGCATGTCCACGGAGAGGATCATCGTCGACCGTAGGGTGGCCGATGAGCTGGTCGAGCTCCTGGCAAGCCGGGCCTCGCGGCTGGTCGCCGGTGACCCCCGCAGCGGTAACGCGCCCCTCGGGTGCCTGGTGAGCCACCAGGCGGCCGGGCGCATCCAGCGGCTGCTGGACGACGCCCTGGCCAAGGGAGCCCGCCTCGTCACGGGTGGGCGGCCGGATGGCCTGCTGATGAACGCCACGGTGATCGACGATGTGACGCCGGAGATGGACCTCTTTTACGAGGAATCCTTCGGGCCGGTGGTCTGCGTGACCCGCTTCGACTCCGAAGAAGAGGCCGTGCGCCTGGCCAACGACAGCGAATACGGCCTAGCCGCCGCGATCTTCACCCGGGACGTGGGGCGGGCGTTGCACATCGCCAGGCGCATCCGCTCCGGCATTTGCCACATCAACGGGCCGACGGTCCATGACGAAGCCCAGATGCCCTTTGGCGGCGTGGGGGCCAGCGGCTACGGGCGCTTCGGCGGCAAGGCCGGCATCGCGGAGTTCACGGAGTTGCGGTGGATCACCATTCAGACCCAGCCCCTTCATTACCCGCTAGGGTGAGTCGCCAGGTCCGCCGCCGGCCTGGCCTCACCCGCCCGCAGGTGGCACGCCACCCAATGCCCGCCGCCCACGTCCACCAGCGGCGGCTCCTTCTCCCGGCAGATCGCCTCCGCCAGGGGGCAGCGGGTGTGGAAGCGGCAGCCCCGGGGCGGGTTCAGCGGGCTGGGCACGTCGCCCTGCAGGATGATCCGCTCCCGCTTCACCGTGGGGTCGGGGATGGGAATCGCCGACATCAGCGCCTCGGTGTAGGGGTGCCGGGGGTTCCGGTAGAGTTCCTGCTTGTCGGCCAGCTCCACCAGCTTCCCCAGGTACATCA
>QGUQ01000579.1 GCA_003242195.1 Bacillota bacterium
GCAACAACATTCACCGCGCTATTAACCCAACAGACTGACTTCTCCCCAAGTGGATTACTCTCAACAAAATCCCAAACCATCGGAATCGCTTGGCGCGAGAAGAGATTGGTAACCCTCTGCCCCGATTCCCGAATGTCCGTTCTACACAGGGAATTACCTCGATCGGCCCAGCGATCCAGAGCTAGAGCTAGGAAAGTAGTGATGGTACGGGCATACTCCTCGGCCTCCGCGTCCGACAGCCCCGCCGCGACCGCATCCCGCCGTACCTCCGCCCGCACCTCTCGCACCAAGTCCGACAGCGTCACCATCGCGGTAAGCTGGCGCGGGGTGAAGAGGTCGCCCCATTGTGCCAAGCCGTACGGTGCACACGTACCACCTGTAAGGCGCTCGGGCACGCTGCCCTCGGGTTTCCATTCCGGCGTCGCCCGCCGGGCGATCTCTTCGTGCTCGTCGGTAGCGGGGAGATACACCCGCCCGCGCCCCGCATCTGCCACGATGGCCACCAGGCGTTCTCCCATTCGCCCGGCCTTCCCTTGCGCCTTGATGTAGTCGTCCTTGATCGTGTCCCCGGTCAGCAAACACCGGAAAGTCGCTCGGCCCGTCTTCGTTCCAGCTTTCACCGCCGCCCGGTCCCTGGGTGCCCCGGTGCGCACGACGAAGCGCCACGTGCCGGCCACCCGGTCCACCACCGGCTCCAGGTACGCCTCGCTGCCCTTCTTGCTCGAAAGCCAGAACGTGCTCATGAGAGGCACGTGGGCACCCCGGGCTGCCGGGTTGGGGCTCGGCACGGTCCGCGCCCAGATCCAGGCGATCACCGGCAGTTCCTTGCCCACGTACGGCTGGAGGTCCGGCCGCCCCTCGGCCATCTCCGGTGTGACCTTTACCGGCGGATACAGGTGGCCGATCTTCTCGCGGGCCCGCTCAAGGATCACCCGCCCGTAGTAGCGCACATCCGCCGCCAGACCGGCCGTGCCACGCCACCCGGCGTTTCCACCGATCCTGCCGCGATCCTCCGGGTTCACGGGCGGGCGGTCCGCCCATCGGGGTGCGATCTCCAGGTTGCACTTGTTGAGGAGAACGGCCACCGGGTTGATGTCTCCCGCGTACGTCTCGAACCCCAAGCGCGCCGCCTCCAACGGAATGGAGCCCCCGCCCGCGAAGGGATCCAGCACCGGCGGCAATTTCCCGTCACAGTGCTTGAGCATCTCGGCCCGGGCCTCAGCGTAGACCTCGGGGTGCTTGTGCAACTGCTTCTGCATCATCTTGCGGATGATCCCAAAGAGGCGCTCCCGCTCCCGCGCCTGGTCCTCCTCGGTGGGAAACCGCTCGGGATGGCTCGACGGATCGTCCACCACCGAGGCGAACAGCACCGCCCGGGCCACCGGCAGCGGCAGCCGCGCCCACCAGTGGTGGATCCCCTTGGGATGCGGCCCGATCCCCGGCATCTTGTCGTACGCCGAAGCGTCGTTGATCTCGGGCAAAGGCAGGGCGACTTACATGACTTTTTTCCGGGTCA
>QGUQ01000146.1 GCA_003242195.1 Bacillota bacterium
GCAACGTGTCCGCCATCTCGCCCAGGGTGGCATAGGCCCGGGCGCATTCCAGCAGCCGCGGCATCAGGTTCTGGCCGCCCCGCGCCGCGGCCGCCAGGTCCCGCAGCGCCTGGCGCACCCGCCGGTTGTCCCGCGTGCGGCGGATGTCCCGCAGGCGCCGGATCTGTCGCTCCTGGACCTCGTCCGGGACCCGCAGGATCTCGGGCTGCTTCTCCTCTTCCATGACGAACCTGTTGACGCCCACCACCGTGATCTCGCCCGATTGGACCTGCTGCTGGTAGCGGTAGGAGGCGTCGGCGATCTCCTTCTGGAAGAACCCGGCCTCGATGGCGGGGATGACGCCGCCCAGCTCGTCGATGCGCCGGAAGTACTCCCGCGCCCGCCGCTCCATCTCGTCGGTCAACCACTCGACGTAGTAGGAACCGCCCAGCGGGTCCACCGTGTGGGTGACGCCGCTTTCCTCGGCGATGATCTGCTGCGTGCGCAGGGCGATGCGCACCGCCTTCTCCGTGGGCAGCGCCAGCGCCTCGTCGAAGGAGTTGGTGTGCAACGATTGCGCCCCGCCCAGGACGGCGGCCAGGGCCTGGAGCGTCACGCGAACGATGTTGATCTCCGGCTGCTGGGCCGTCAGGGTGCAACCCGCCGTCTGGCAGTGGAACCGCATCTTCCAGGAGCGCGGGTCCTTGGCCCCGAAGCGCTCCCGCATCTCCGTCGCCCAGATGCGCCGGGCGGCTCGCAGCTTGGCGATCTCCTCGAAGAAGTCGTTGTGGACGTTGAAGAAGAAGGACAGCCGGGGCGCAAAGCGGTCGACCTCCAGGCCGGCCTCGATCCCCGCGCGCACGTACTCGAAGCCGTTGGCGAGGGTGAAGGCGAGTTCCTGGACCGCCGTGGCCCCGGCCTCGCGGATGTGGTAACCCGAGATGCTGATGGTGTTCCACTGGGGCACGTGCTCGGAACAGAAGGCGAAGATGTCGGTGATGATGCGCATCGAGGGCCGCGGCGGGAAGATGTAGGTGTTCTGGGCGATGTACTCTTTGAGGATGTCGTTCTGGATGGTGCCCCTCAGCTTGTCGAAGGAGACCCCCTGCTTCTCGGCCGCGGCCAGGTACATGGCGAAGATCATGGCCGCCGGCCCGTTGATGGTCATGGACGTGGAGACCCGGTCGAGGGGGATACCGTCGAACAGGATCTCCATGTCGGCCAGGGTGTCGATGGCGACGCCCAGCTTGCCGACCTCACCGTCGGCCATGGGGTGATCGGAGTCGTAGCCCAGCAGGGTGGGGAAGTCGAAGGCCACGCTGAGCCCGGTCTGGCCTTCCTTGAGCAGGTACTTGAACCTCTGGTTCGTCTGCTCGGCGGTGCCGAAGCCGGCGAACTGGCGCATGGTCCACAGCCGGCCCCGGTACATGGTAGCGTGGATGCCCCGCGTGTACGGCCATTCCCCGGGCTCGCCCAGCTTGCTGTCACGGTCGGGTACGTCCTCCGGTCCGTAGACCCGCTTGACCGGTATTCCCGACAGGGTTTCAAACCGTTCCCTGCGTTCCCGATCCTCTCCCATCGCTCCACCCCTCTCCAGCCGGCTTCCCGTCCGCCCCCGTGCCGCTCCCCGCCCGCGGAGACTGGCCTAGTTTCCCAGCCACCGGGCCACGTCCGGCGCGTGATAGGTGATGATGGCGTCAGCCCCCGCCCGTCGCATGGCCGTCAGCGACTCGAGGACGACCGCCCGTTCATCCACCCAGCCGCGCTCGGCAGCGGCCTTCACCATGCTGTACTCTCCGCTGACATTGTACGCCACCACCGGCACCGGGAACTGCTGGCGCACGGCCCGGATGACGTCCAGGTACGCCAGGGCCGGCTTGACCATGACCAGGTCGGCGCCTTCCTCGATGTCCAGGGCGACCTCCTTCAGCGCCTCCCTCACGTTGGCGGGATCCATCTGGTGGGTCCGCCGGTCGCCAAAGGCCGGAGCCGAGTGGGCGGCCTCCCGGAACGGGCCGTAGAAGGCCGAGGCGTACTTGACGGCATACGACAAGATGGCTGTGTCCGTGTAGCCCGCCTCGTCCAGGGCGTGCCGGATGGCCCCCACGCGTCCGTCCATCATGTCGGAGGGAGCCACCCAGTCCGCCCCCGCCTCGGCATGGGAGACGGCCACCCGCGCCAGTTGCTCCAGCGTGGCGTCGTTGTCGATCCGCCCGTCCGCCGTGAGGATGCCGCAGTGGCCGTGGGTCGTGTAGGCGCACAGGCAGACGTCGGTGATGACCAGCAAGTCGGGCAACGCATCCTTGAGAGCTCGGACCGCCTGCTGCACCGTGCCGTCGCGTGCCGCCGCTTCCGAGCCGCGCTCGTCCTTGGATTCGGGCAGTCCGAAGAGGAGCACCGCTCGGATGCCGAGCCCGTAGATCTCCCGCGCCCGTTCGACCAGCCGGTCGACCGACCGGTGCTCGACGCCCGGCATGGCCGCCACGGGCTCCACCACATCCCGCCCGGGTACGGCGAAGAGCGGGTAGATCAAGCGGTCCGCCTGCAGGTCCGTTTCCCGGACCAGCGCCCGGACCGTCTCGCTGGTCCGTAGCCGGCGTGGCCGGTTGATGGGAAAGCCCATCGCCCACACCTCACCCCGCGTTTCTGTTCAGCAGGTCTCCCACGAGCCGGCCTCCCCTTCCGGCGGCGACCGCGAAAAAGGAAGGCTCACTCGCCTCCCTGTGCCGTTCCTTGTTCCACAAGGGCCGAGACCAGTCCTGCCGCCGTGTACTGGGCCGGCACGCGGTCTACGGGCAGGCCGAGCCGCCGGGCCCGCTCGGCCGAACGGGGACCGATGCACACCACCCGCGGCCGCTGGCCCACCGGCCGGGGGGCCTGCCGGGGATCCAGGCAGCGAGCCGTCACGTCGCGGCCCACGCCCTCGACGAAGGCCTCCACCGCGGACGGGCTGGCGAAGGTGAGCACGTCCAGGCGGCCGGCCAGCAGTTCCTCACGGGCGGCCCGCGCCTCTTGGGGCTGCAGCACCGTGCGGTAGGCCACGGGGGCCCGCAGGTCGGCGCCCCGCCCGCGCAGGCGCTCCGCGGGGGCGGTATCGGCCCGGTCGCCCCGGGGCCAGACCACCCGCTCTCCCGGGACGATCTCGGCGGCCAGGGCGCTCCACAAGTGCTCGCCCGTGAACTCCCGGGGGACCAGATCGGCCCGCAGGCCCAGACGGGCCAGTTCGGCCCGGGTGGCCTCCCCCACCGCGGCCAGGCGCGCTCCCGCCAGTGCCCGGGCATCCAGCCCCAGGGCCTGCAGGCGGTGGGCCACCGCCCGCACGGCATTGACACTGGTGAAGGCCCACCACCCGTGGCCGCCATCCCGCAGGTACTCATCCAGTTCGCCGGCTTCGGTGACGGGCCGGATGGCGATCAAGGGGGCCTCCACGGGCTCCCCGCCCAGCAGTCGGATGGCCTCGGCCAGCTCCCCCGCCTGCTCGGCGGCACGGGTCACCAGCACCCGCAAGCCGGACAGGGGCGGCTCAAGGGCCACCCCCGGGATCGACCCGGCCCCGGATGGCACGCCGGGCACGACCAAGAAGGGCACGCCGGCGGCGACGAGGCGCCGTGCTTCGTCCCGCGCCGCCGGGCTTGTGGCCGGATCCCCCCGGTACAGCCGCACCACCCGTAGGCCCTCCCGGACCCAGCGGGCGAGGCGCGATGCCACGAGGCCGGCCGCGACGACGGTGCCGGCACCGGAGGCCGGGACCGTCGCGTCCGCCCCTTCGCCCGCGCCCTCGCCGGTGACGGCAACCCGCTGGGCCGTGGGAGCCGCTACCGATCGTAGGCACCCTTCCAAGCCCGGATCGAAGACGATGACCTCCGCCCCCTCCAGCAGACGGCGGGCACGGGCGGTCAGCAGACCCGGGTCGCCGGGACCGCCTCCCACCAGGTACACCCAGCCCGGGAAGGGGAACTGCCAGGAGCCGCTGCCCGCCACCGGCCTGCCACCCCTCAGGCGTTGCTGCCCCCCGCGCCGGTCACGGCCTCGAGGACGGCGGCGGCACCGCGCCGCAGCAGCCGCGCGGCCAGCTGCCGCCCCAGTTCCTCCGCCCGGGAAGCGGGCCCCTCCACCGTCTCGCGCAGGCACGGGCTGCCCTGGGGACCGGCCACGAACCCATCCAGGCGCAGCAGGCCGCCGTTGACTCGCCCGTAGGCCCCGATGGGTACGCGGCACGTCCCGCCCAGCTCGGCCAGGAAGGAACGCTCCGCCCGCACCGCGAGCGACACCGCTTCCCGGTCGATGGCCGTCACCAGGCGCCGCACTTCCTCGTCATCCGCCCGCACTTCCACGGCTAGCGCACCCTGCCCCGGAGCGGTGGGCATCCACTCGGGCGGGAGTTCCGCGGCGATTCGGTGGGCGAGACCCAGGCGTCGCAGGCCCGCGGCGGCCAGCACCAGCGCGTCGTAGCGCCCCTCGTCGAGGCGCCGCAAGCGCGTGTCCAGATTTCCCCGCACTGGTTCGACCGCCAGGTCGGGGCGGGTCGCCAGCAGCAGGGCCTGCCGCCGCAGGCTACTGGTGCCCACGCGGGCGCCCGTCGGAAGGAGAGCGAGCCCGGCTGGACCCGAGACCGGCACGCCCGTTGCTGTCCCCTCGCCGGCCTCCTGCACGGCACCCTCCCGGCGTGCGGGCAGGACGATGGCGTCGGCCGCCGACTCCCGCTGGGGGAAGGCCGCCAGGACCAGCCCGTCCGGGAGGCGGGTGGGGACGTCCTTGGCACTGTGGACGGCGAGATCGATGTCGCCGGCCAGCAAGGCCTGCTCCAGTTCCTTGACGAAGGCGCCGGTTCCCCCCAGCTCGTAGAGGGGCCGGCTGCGGTCCCGGTCACCGCCCGTGGTGACCGGCACCAGCTCGCACCGCCACCCCGGAAACCGGGCCTCCAGCTCGCCCGCCACCCAGGCTGCCTGCACCCGGGCCAGGGCGCTGGCCCGGGTCCCGATCCGCAACCGTCTTCCCATGGCGTTCCTCCCATGCCCCGGCCGCCCGCCCGCGCCGTCCCCGCGGCGCCGACGCGTCAGAAGAAGAAGTGGCGTGTCGGCCAGTAGGTTCCCACCACCAGGTAGTTGACCAGGATCGCGATGAAGCCCAGTAGCGACAGGTAGGCCAGCCTCCTGCCCCGCCACCCCACCACGCCCCGCATGGCTACGTGGAGCGCGTACAGAGTCCACACGACCAGGCTGCCGACGACCTTGCCGTCCGTCGTCAAGCCATCCCCCCACAGGCTTCCCGCCGCCAGGGGCCAGCTGAGAAAA
>QGUQ01000580.1 GCA_003242195.1 Bacillota bacterium
ACCCCGGGGCTGGGGGAAAGGGGCTTTCCGGTTCGCGCGGCAACCGGGGGGCCCGGGGGGCGATGGCGGCCGCCTGCAGCCGGGTGGTGGGCTGGGTGGGGCGGAAGGTCCCGGCGGGGTTTCCGGTGATCCAGCCCGCCGTGGCGGCCTTGGCCACGGAGGAGCCCAGGTCGCCGTCCCCCTCGTCCACGTCGGGGAAGTCGACGGCGGGATCGGCGGGAAGGGCCACGCCCAGCGCCCGCTCATAGGCAGTCACCATCATCTTGGCGAACTGGTGACGGGTCACGCGCTCCTGGGGCCGGAAGCGCCCGTCGGGGAACCCCCGAACCAGCCCCAGCTCCGCGGCACGCCGGATCTCACCCGCCAGGGCCATGCTGGAGGGCACGTCGGGGAAAGCCGGCTCCTCCGGCCCCGGGCCCGAGGGCGGCTGATCCTCCGGCGGTTCCGGCCCGGGGGGCTCGCCGCCGGGCGGCTCTTCCTCGCCTTTCCCCACCGCGGCGGCCGCATGGGGAAACCCGGTTGTCGCCACGGGCCCCGACGGGCCCGGACCGGATTGCCCGGTGGGTGGGATAGGCGCCGGGTTTCCGGGGGCGGTAATGGCGGGAAAACGGATGGAAACAGGGGCCGCGACCGCCGTCACGTGGGGTGCGGCCATGGACGTGCCGCTCGCGTACGAGTACAGGCGGCCGGGTTGGGCCGGGTAGACGAGGGCCTTGCGGGCAGCAGGGCCGGCCGGCTCCAGCCGGTCATGGAGGGCGCCCGTGTTGAAGGCCGGGGTCAGCCGGTAGGCAACCGTCTCACCAAAGATGGACCCTGACGTGCCTTTCAGATCGATGCGCTCGGTTTCCGCACCCGCCACGCGGGTGTGCAGGTAATTTCGGACGAAGGTCGAGGACTCCACGTAACGGAGCGCATCGGGCCCGGCCAGGAGCAGTGTCCCGCCCCGCAAGAGGTACAGGGCGAGGTTGTACTGGTCGTTCCAGGTCAAGTTCGGCCTTTCAAAAGACCCGGGCGAGTGTCCCGTGAACCAGATCACCGCCGGGTACCGCACCGGGTCGAGAGCCGGAAGCAACGCGGGGCCCGATCCGGGTACCTCCACCCGTTCATAGGCTTGGCCCAAGCTCCACAGGGCCTCCTCGTAGAAGGGAGCCACGTCCGGAACGGGCGCACTACCGAGGGCACGGCTCCCGTCATCGTCCACCAGCAGGATCCGGTCCCCGCGCCCCACGCCGAAGAAGTCCAGGATCCGCTCGAGGAGGAAGCGGCGGGCACCGGGGTCGGTCACCTGCTGGAGATCGAACCCCAGGACCACCGCTCGGTACAGGCCCGCATCCACTTGCAAGGCGGCTCCGGAGTCGATCAACGGCGGAATGGTGCTCAGGATGTGCTGCCCCGGAGCAGCGAGGTCCACGGTGCGGAGCCCGTAGTTGGAGAAGCCGGCCAGCTGTCCCCGGTTGTCGGTCGCCGCGACCGACATGAGGTTGGGTAGACGATAGGAAGCGGGATAGAAG
>QGUQ01000581.1 GCA_003242195.1 Bacillota bacterium
GGTGTTGGCTGGGCCGTGCTGCCTCCTGTTGACACGGCCCGTCCGAGGCCACAAAACGGCATGGATGCCGTGCTGGCCTTTTTCACGGAGCGGATGCCCCCATGGACGAAACAGAGGAACCGAGGGAGCCGGCGGGCAGCGATCCGGCACGGGCCGCCGGGGGGCAGGCGCCAGCGGGCGGCGACTCGGGCGGGGACACCGGGGATGACGGCCTTCTTGCGAGGCGGCTGGCTGCCTTGCGGCGCTGGGCCCTGGGTGAGCCGGCCCTGGAGGGGATGGGCCCGGGGAAGCCGCATCCCGGCACCGGGGAGACCGGTCCTCCTTTCGCTGCCCGGCGGGTCCGCGATCTCTCCGTGGTCGAACTCTTCCCGGGCTTGCTCCTGGTGGTGGCCTGCGACTCCGACGGTGGCATCGGTCCCAAGCCGGCGGATACCGTGCAGGTGAGCGGCTACGTCCTGGGCCGGTTCGGCGCCCGGGTGCCGCTGATGGAGCTGATTGCCAGCGGCGCCCGCCCTTTCCTCCTGGTGGACACCCTCTCTGTGGAGATGGACCCGACCGGCCGGGAGATCGTCGCCGGGATCCGGGACGAACTGGCCAGCGCCGGCCTGGCAGGCCAGGTGGTGCTCAACGGTTCGACGGAGGAAAACGTGCCGGTCCGGGCGACGGGCATGGGGGTGACCGTCCTCGGGCTCTGCGCCTCGGAGCGCTTCCGGCCCGGTGGGGCGCGGCCGGGCGACCTGGCGGTGTGCGTCGGCCTGCCCAAGTCGGCGCCCCAGGACGAGGTGCGGCTGGAGGACCCGGCCATCATGGACCTGGCGGCGGCCGTGGCGCTGGGCCGGCTTGCCGACGTCCACGACATGCTGCCCGTGGGCTCCCGCGGCATCGCCTACGAGGCCGGCCTGATGGCTACCCTGGCCGGCCTGCGCTTCGAGCCGGTACCGGATCCCGGCCTCGATCTCGCCAGGTCGGGCGGACCCGCCACCTGTTGCCTGGTGGCCATCGAGCCCGCGGCCCTGAGGCGGGTGGAGGCTGCGGCCGGCAAGCCCTGTCATGTGGTAGGGACGTTCGTTCCCGAGAAGGCGAGGGCGGCAACCGTGGAGGCGAGCCCATGACGCCCTATCTGGAGCTCGATGAGGAGGTCCGGGCCGCGCAGGTGGCGGGGCGGCCGGTGGTGGCCCTGGAGTCGACGATCATCGCCCATGGTTTCCCGTACCCCGAGAATCTGGACATGGCGCTGGCGGTGGAAGAGGAGATACGCCGGGCTGGCGCGGTGCCGGCGACGGTGGCCGTCCTGGACGGGCGCCTCAAGGTGGGCTTGAGCCGCGCAGAGCTGGAGCGGATCGCCCGCAGCAGCGACCTGCCCAAGGCGTCCATCCGCGACCTTCCGGTCCTGTGCGGCCTGGGGCGGAGCGCGGCCACCACCGTCGCCTCCACAGCCCAGGTGGCGGCATGGGCCGGTATCGACGTCTTCGTCACCGGCGGGGTTGGCGGGGGCCCCCCGGGGTGGCGGG
>QGUQ01000582.1 GCA_003242195.1 Bacillota bacterium
GGTAATCATAGACGTGGCTGTCGTGATCCACAAGTCAGTTGGGGCTTCGTAGAGGGAATGCCGGCATGTTGTTGCCGCCGTAGCTCAATGGGTAGAGCAGCGGGCTTTTAACCCGAGCGTTGCAGGTTCGCGTCCTGCCGGCGGCATACGAGCCGTCGTAGCTCAAATGGCAGAGCGCTGGACTCCAAATCCAGTGGTTGGGAGTTCGAGTCCGCCCCGGCGGTGCTGTTCACAGCAGAGGGGTCCGGGTGCTGGCGGTGTGGCAAAGTAACAACAGCCAGCACCCTTTTTTATGGAGGGGGTGACACGGGGTGGCTACGGCCCTGGTCGTTTTCTGGTGCGAGAAATGCCGGAAGCACGTTTGCGAGGCGGTTCCCCAAGCCGCCGTGTGGTGCTCGTGTGGCCGGCGGGCCAAGCCGATGGGGGCGGCGAAGGCAGACGGTAGTCCGATGCCGAAGGGCAATGCCAAGGTCAAGGGCGGAAGCTCCCAGGTTCGGTTGCCGGTCTAATTCCTACTTGTGAAATCGGAATTAAGATTGTATGATTATCACAGAGCAGGAGGTGGGAGCAGTGCGGATTGCCAAACTGTACGCAGGCCCCGTCGATGGGGTTCCCATCGCGGCCCTGCCCGTCGGTCTGGTGGCGTTCGGGAAGGATGGCAAGCCGAGGGTGCGATTCGTGGATACGGAGCCGCTGGCGGAGGGGTGGGAAAGCGTTGTGACTTACGCCCAGGAAGCCGGCGTGATGGGGCCGGACATCCTGAACCGCTGGGCGGAGGGGCTGGCGAACGGAATCACCATGGACATCGAGATCGCCGAGCAGGAGGTCGAGGACGAGGACCGGGCGTTCGAAGACGCTTGGGCCCAGCTGTGGGAGGAGTACATCGAAACGCAGCTGGACCTGGCCGAGATCGAGGACATGGTGAACCGGCAGCAGATCTACGAGGAGCGGTTGGAGGACCAGAGGCGCCACGAGGAAGCCATCGTGGCGCTCATGGCGGAGCTGCGCCGATAAAGGCTTTTACATGGAAGCCTGCAGGACCGGTCGCGAGGCGGCCGGTTTTCTTTTTCGGGAGGTGCAACGAAGTGCGAGCACTCGGAGTTGTTCGGCAGGTGGATGAGTTGGGGCGCATCGTGTTGCCGAAAACGCTTCGGGATGCTTTGGGCTTGATTCCCGGCACCAAGATCCGTTTCAGCGTGGACGACGGCGGGCTGATCGTGCTGGAGCGCACGGGCGGGCCGACGCTGGCGGATGCTCTGGGCGTGCTGCGAGTGGTCCAGAGCCAGCTGGACCGGCAGGCCAAAGGACTTCCCGTCGATTGGGAGCGGGTTCGGCGAGAGGTGGCCGGCGTGCTTGGGGAGTAGGCCGCCGGCGGCTGCGGGTGGTGGTGATCGTGGACCTGGTTCTCCGATGGTGGCCGGGTCATCACTGGATCCGGGTAACGGTGGGCCGGGGTATCGAATCCGGTCCTGGTGACGACCCCATCTACCGGCTCGGCATCTGCTGGCG
>QGUQ01000147.1 GCA_003242195.1 Bacillota bacterium
CTCCTGGCCGATGATGGGCCGCTCCTGGGCGTAGTACCCGTGCTCGGGGTGGTGCAGGGCCAGGTCCATGTAGCGGGCGAAGGGGATGGCACCCTGCCGGTGAATCTCTTCCAGGATCAGGCGAAGCAGTTCGGGATTTCCCTGCATGCGGGCGATCCTCCTCGGCGACCGGGCACGGGCCAGGGGCGTTTCGTCCGCCAGCAGGGTCCAGGCGCCGGGGCGCGCAGCGGCCCCCCGGGCCCGTGGCCTGCTATCTCTCAAATACACCATACACCCGCCAGCAAGGGTTCCTCGGAGCGCCACTCCTTATGGCAGCGGGACTTCATTACAGGCTGGAAAGGAGCGGTCCGCTCAAGATGCGTACGCGCTTCACCGAACGGTTCGGAGTCGAGTTGCCCATCGTACAGGGCGGCTTGGCCTACCTGGCCCACAGCGAGCTCTGCGCCGCCGTGTCCAAGGCCGGCGGCCTCGGCCAGTTGACGGCGGCCACCATGGGATCGCCGGAAGTGTTACGGGAGGAGATCCGCAAGGTCCGGGCGCTGACGGACCGTCCCTTTGCCATCAACTTCGCCATCGGCCACCGCGATCTCAGCGACTTCATCCGCGTGACCATCGAAGAGCGGGTCGAGATCATCAGCGTGACGGGCGGCAACCCGGAGCCGCTCTTCGCGGCCTTCCGGGATCACCCGGTGCTCAAGATGGTCTTGGTGGCCGGGGCGCGGCAGGCCCAGAAGGCCGAGGCCCTGGGGGCCGACGCGGTGATCGCCGTCGGCTTTGAAGGCGGCGGTCACATCGGGCGGGACGACATCGGCACGATGGTCCTGGTGCCGCGAGTGGTGGAGAGCGTCCACATCCCCGTCCTGGCCAGCGGCGGGATCGTCGACGGCCGGGGGCTGGCAGCCGCCCTGGCCCTCGGGGCGGACGGTGTGGAGATGGGGACGCGTTTCGTGGCCACCGCCGAGTGCAGGGCCCACCCGGCCTACAAGCAGGCCCTGGTCGAGGCCAAGGAGAGCGACACCGTGGTGATCGAACGCACCCTGGGTCGGCCCGGGCGAGCCCTGCGCAACACCTGGACGGAGAACATCCTCCAGGCCGAGGCCCGCGGCGCCACTTTGGAGGAACTGCTGCCCATGATCTCGGGCCAGGCCAACACCCGCGCCGCCCTGGAAGGGCGCCTGGAAGAAGGCTTCGTGTGGGCGGGGCAAGGGGTGGGCCTCATTCGGGACATCCCCACCGTGGAAGAACTGCTCCGGCGCATGGTGGAGGAGGCTACCGCCGCGCTTCGTGGATCCCTGGAGCGCCTGGAGGCGAGGTAGGCGCATCCCGTCTCGCATCACGACCCACCGGCTGCCGTGGGAAAGCCACGCTTGGTGAGGAGCGGGCGCCCCTTTACTGATAGCCGGTTCGTTGAAAGCGTGTTCCTGCAGGACAGCGTGGCAATTTCGCGAATCTCATGCAACAAACCTGAATTCTGCACGGAATCTGGACGGATGCGCGAGCTGGGAGCGGGCGCCGCCATGAATTCCTTGCAGCGAGACTTGAAGCCTCTACGTGGCTTTCGTGTCGTCACCCTCGCCATCAACGTGCCGGGGCCGGTGGCCGCCGCCCGCCTGTGCCAGCTGGGTGCGGACGTGGTCAAGGTCGAGCCACCCGCCGGCGATCCGCTGGCCATCTATGCGCCCGCCTGGTATCGGGCGCTGGCCGCCGGCCAGCGTGTCCTGCCACTGGATCTCAAGACGGCGGAGGGGCGGGCGCGCCTTGACGAGCTGCTGGCCGGGGCGGACCTGCTGCTGACGGCCCAGCGGCCCTCGGCACTGGCCCGCCTGGGCCTGGACCGGGCCACCTTGCAGCAGCGCTTCCCCCGCCTCGCCCACGTAGCCATCACCGGCTACCCCCCGCCCCGGCAGGATGAACCGGGCCACGACCTCACCTACCTGGCGGCCGTGGGGCTCGTGACGCCGCCGCACCTGCCCCGCACCCTGCTGGCGGACCTGGCCGGGGCCGAGCGGGCGGTGAGCGCGGCCCTGGCCCTGCTCCTGGCCCGGGAGCGGGGGCAGGGGGCCGGCTACGCCGAGGTCGCCCTGGCCGACGCGGCCGCGGGGCTGGCCGAGCCCCTCCGGCACGGGCTCACCGCGCCGGGCGGGATCCTGGGGGGCGCCCTCCCCTTCTACCGCTTCTACCGGGCCCGGGACGGGTGGGTGGCCGTGGCGGCTCTGGAGCCCCACTTCGCCGAGCGCATGAAGCAAGCCCTGGGGGTGTCCCGGGGCGACGCCGCCGAGTTGGAGGCCGCCTTCCGGCAGCGTTCGGCCGCCGAGTGGGAGGCCTGGGCACGCCGGCACGACCTGCCCCTGGTGGCGGTGCGGGAGCCGGAGCCGGCCCAGGCGGCCCATTCTACCGGGGTCTCCGGCCCCGGCGAGGAAGGGGGTGCTGCGGCAGAGCAGCGCGGATGACCGCCCGCGATTGGCGTGGCGCGGCGGCGGGTGCCGCCGGCATCACGCTGGCGTGACCCGGCGTCATTCGTGACCGGTCCGCCGTTGACCTGGGCAAGGCCGACGTCAAGTTGCACGCTGGTGACGTGAAATCCGGGGGACGTCACCACGGGAGAGTGACCGCGAGAGGGGGAACCGGCATGAAGGGCTTGATGATGGATTACCAGCTCACCATTCCCTCCATCTTGCGCCGGGCCGAGCAACTGTTTGCCCGCAAGGAGATTGTCACCCGCCTGCCCGACAAGAGCCTGCACCGGTACACCTACGCCGACTTTGCCCGCCGGGCCCGAAAGCTGGCGGTGGCGCTGCGGGACCTGGGCATCGGCCGCGGTGACCGCGTGGCGACGCTGTGCTGGAACCAGTACCAGCACCTGGAGGCGTACTTCGGTGTCCCGGCTGCCGGCGCCGTCCTGCACACCCTCAACGTCCGCCTGCATCCCGAGGAACTGGCCTACATCGTGAACCACGCGGGCGACCGGGTGCTGCTGGTGGACCGGACGCTGCTGCCCCTCTTCGAGCAGTTCCGGGACCAGGTCCGGCTGGAGCACGTGATCGTCACCGGCGCGGGCGACTCGGTGCCGGAGGGCATGCTGGACTACGAGCGGCTGCTGCTGGAGGCGGACGAGGGCCGCTACGAGGAACTGGACCTGGACGAAAACGACGCGGCGGCCATGTGCTACACGTCCGGTACCACCGGGCGGCCCAAGGGCGTCCTCTATTCCCACCGCGCCATCGTCCTCCATTCCCTCGGGTCGGCCCTGCCCGACGCCCTGGGGTTGCGGGAGGCCGATGTGGTCCTGCCCGTCGTGCCCATGTTCCACGCCAACGCCTGGGGGTTGCCCTACACGGCCACGATGGTGGGCGCCAAGCAGGTCTTCCCCGGCCGGCACCTGGATCCGGTGAGCCTGCTGGAGCTGCTGGCGGCGGAGCGGGTGACCGTGACGGCGGGCGTGCCCACCATCTGGCTTGGCATCCTGCAGGAGCTGGACAAGAACCCCGGCGCCTACGACCTCTCCAGCCTGCGGGCCATGGTCGTCGGCGGCTCGGCGGCGCCCCGCGGCATGATCAAGGCCTTCGAGGAGCGGCACGGCCTGCATGTGCTCCACGCCTGGGGCATGACCGAGACGACGCCCCTGGGCACCGCCGCGGTCTTGACGGCGGAACTGCAGCAGGCCCCGAAGGAGGTCCAGTACGACTACCGTGCCAAGCAGGGCCGGCCCGTCCCCCTGGTGGAGATCCGGGCCCGCAACGAGAACGGCCTCGTGCCGTGGGACGGCCGGACCATGGGTGAGCTGGAGATCCGCGGCCCCTGGATCGCCGCCTCCTACTACAACGCCCCGGAGGCCGCCGACCGCTGGACGGATGACGGCTGGTTCCGCACCGGGGACATCGTCACCATCGACGCCCGCGGCTACATGGAGATCAAGGACCGGGACAAGGATCTGGTCAAGTCGGGCGGCGAGTGGATCAGCTCCATGGCCCTGGAGAACGAGCTCATGGCCCACCCGGCGGTGGCCGAGGCCGCGGTCGTCGCCGTACCACACCCCAAGTGGCAGGAGCGCCCGCTGGCGGTGGTGGTGCTGAAGGAGGGCCAGCAGGCTACCAAGGAGGAACTGCTGGACTTCCTGCGGCCCAAGTTCCCCAAGTGGTGGCTGCCCGACGATATCGTCTTCGTCGACCAGATCCCCCGCACGTCCACCGGCAAGTTCCTGAAGCGAGCACTGCGGGAGCGTTTCCGCGACCATCTCATGGAGGCGACGGGTTGAGACCGGGCGGTGCGCGGCACGGTCATGGCCTGACATGGGGCGTGGCGTAACGCGGCGTGAAACGTGGGGAAAAGGGGGGTAGCCATGCGCGTCGATGCAGCTTCCATCCGCCGGGCGCTGCGCAACACCGTGGGCGACGCCCTGCGCCGCTCGGTGCGGAGGAACCCGCACAAGGAGGCCATCCTCTTCGGGGAACGCCGGTGGACGTACGCCCAGCTGGACGCGGCCGCCAACAAGGTGGCCCATGCCCTGCTGGCCCGCGGCCTCGCCAAGGGCGACCGGCTGGCCGTCTACGGCCGCAACTCGGACATCTACGTCATCGCCTGGCTGGCCTGTGCCCGGGCGGGGTTCATCCACGTCCCCGTCAACCCCGCCTTGCAGGGTGAGGAACTCCTCTACATCCTGAACCAGTCGGGCAGCCGGGTGCTCTTCTACGACACCGGGCTGGCTCCCCAGGTGGAGGCGGTACGGGAGCGGGTGGGGGCGGAGATCACCGGCACGCTGGAGGAGCTGTTGCAGGCGGCCCTGGACCCCGCCGGCAACGGGGAGGAACCCGAGGCGGACCTGGACGATTGGGACGTGATCCAGCTCCTCTACACCTCCGGCACCACCTCCGCCCCCAAGGGCGCCATGATGACCCACCGCGCCCTGCTCTCCGAATACGTCAGTTGCATCATCGAAGGCACCGCCAGCCGGGACGACCGGGCCCTGCTGGCCTTGCCGCTGTACCACTCCGCTGCCATGCACGGGGGGCTCATGCCCCTGCTGCTGGTGGGGGCGACCAGCATCATCCTCCCGGCGCCCCTGCCCGAGGTCTGCCTGCCCCTCATCGAGCGGGAGCGCATCACCTGGATGTTCGCCCCGCCCACGGTGTGGATCAACTTCCTCCGCCATCCCGACTTCGACCGCTACGATCTCTCCAGCCTGCGCAAGGTGTTCTACGGCGCGTCCATCATGCCCGTGCCCGTCCTGGAGGAACTGCGGCGGCG
>QGUQ01000148.1 GCA_003242195.1 Bacillota bacterium
CCCGCATTTTTCCCCTGACAGCAAGTTCGGAGCGCCCATTGCCCGTACCCTTGGCAATTGCCTGGCGTTCGGCAACTATGCGCGACTTGTGGACCTGATCGGGCCGGCCCGGACCATGGAGCTGATTTATACGGCGCGATTCGTCGGCGCAGAGGAAGCCTACGGCCTCGGTCTGGTCAATGAAGTTGTGCCGGTGGATCGGTTCGAGCAGCGACTGACCGAATTAGCCCATACGATTGCCAGTCATGCACCCCTCACGCTCACGGTCACAAAGCAAGCCGTACGGCGAATCCAGCGTCACCGCCGTCCCCAGGGAGGCGATGACCTGGTCGTGACCTGTTACATGAGTGCGGATTTTCGTGAAGGGGTCGAGGCATTTCTTGCTAAGAGACAGCCCGTCTGGAAAGGGTATTGAGTTGTTTCCGCAAGTCTGGGGGATGCCTTCGGGAGGGGTAAAGATGCTGGCAAGTGTAATGCTGAGGGTGAGCAAGCGTACCATTGCCGCAACATCGATTGCGATCACAGTGGCTTCCATGACCTTCCTAGCGGCCTGCGGAAAGGCCACTCCTTCCTCCGGCAATCAGGGAGACTCAGGTGTTACTTCCAGCCTTCCCAGCAGTTATCCAGATAGACCCGTAGAATTGGTCGTGCCCTTTAATCCTGGTGGAGGCTCAGACATTTTCGCACGCACCGTTGCCAATATGCTTCAGGAGGAAGGGATCGTCAAGGGAACCATGACTGTGGTTAACCGGCCTGGCGGCAGTGGGGCGACGGGCATGGCCTATACAGTTGGAAAGAATGGCGATAACTACACGCTCATGACCATGGTTAACGACGTGATTGCGGGCCCGATTCAGAGCGGCAGTGATATCAGCTACAAGAACCTCACTCCAATTGCTCGCTTGTCGTTGGACCAGTTCCTCATCATCGTCCACGCTGATTCACCATACAAGACGATCCAGGACTTGGTCAATGCGGCCAAGGCCAACCCGGAAAAGATCAACTTTGCAGGAACCGGGGTCGGCGCGCCCGACAGTCTGTTGCTTGCCCTGTTGGAGCAGGCGACAGGGACGAAATTCAACTACATCAGCTTCCAAAGCGGTGGCGAGGTCAATACGGCCCTACTGGGAAAGCAAGTAGACGTTGCCACTGCCAATCCCACCGAGGTCATCTCTCTCATTGAAGGCGGTCAGATCCGTGCCCTGGCCGTGGCTGGGGAGGAGCGGCTCAAGGGGCTCCCGGATGTTCCAACGCTCAAGGAAAGTGGCATCGAAGTCGTGTTTGAGCAGTTTCGTGGCGTCGGTGGTCCACCCGGCATGCATCCGGAAGCTGTGGATTTCTGGGCCACGGCTTTCCGCAAGCTGTCCGAGACTAAACGCTGGCAAGCCGAATATGTGGATGCCAATATGCAGCGGTCGGCGTTCATGGGACCCGAAGAGTTTAAGTCCTGGCTCGACGAGCAGGACCGTCTTTACCGTGACCTGATGCGCGAGCTCGGGCTTGTGAGGCAGTGAGGCTATCGTGGGGGTGCCAAATATGTACGCTGCGGAACTCCTCTGTGCTGGCGCCCTGGGATTGCTCGGAGGCGTTGCGATCTACCTGTCCCTGAGGCTGCCCTACTGGTCCCACTATGGTCCCGGCCCCGGATTCCTCCCGCTGTGGTTGGGAGTCGCCCTCGCGATCATTGCTGCCGCGCTCGTAATCGAGGGGTGGCGGGTGCGAGAGTCCGCGTGTGCTGGCCGGACTGTCGCTCAGTATCCGCCGGCAGATGGGGCGCGTGCAGATGGCACGGAACGGGTGTCCTGGTTCGCCCTCGTTCTAGGTGTATTGGGCATGGTCCTCCTCGTTGATCGTCTTGGGCTGCTTCTGGCGATGTCCGTCTTCCTGTTGGCCGGTGCCCGCTGGGTTGCAGGGCTCACGTGGACGAACTGTGTGCTCGTCGCGCTACTGGGGCCGGCGTCGTTCTATCTCCTGTTCGGAGTATTGCTGGCAGTACCCTTCCCGCGAGGCCCACTGGGCTTCTGAAAGCGGATTGGGGAGGTGGGCCCTATGGACGTCGTCAATGTGTTCCACAGCATCGGGCACGGATTTGCCGTGGCGTCAACGCCGACCAACCTGCTGTTTGCGACGATCGGCGTGGTAGCGGGGACCCTAATCGGTGCGCTGCCGGGTATCGGATCGCCGGCAGGTGTTTCCCTACTACTACCGTTGACGTACGGAATGGATCCGACCTCCGCCATCATCATGCTAGCCGGAATTTATTATGGCTGCATGTACGGAGGAACGATATCCTCTGTGCTGATAAACACCCCCGGTGACTCCGCGACCGTCGTTACGACTCTGGACGGCTATCAAATGGCGCGCCAGGGGCGTGCGGCAAAGGCACTGGGCATCGCCACCATCGGTTCGTTCGTCGCTGGCACCTTCGGCGTCGTAATGATCATGTTACTAAGTCCAATCCTGGCACGTATTGGGCTCAGCTTTGGACCGGCCGAGTATTTTGCGTTGATCCTGCTGGGCTTTACCGCAGTGGCGGCCGTTACGGACACATCACCGCTTAAGGGGTTAGCGATGGTCGTCCTGGGCCTCCTCCTCTCGACTGTGGGTATTGACGTCCAGTCGGGCATTCCGCGTTTTACCTTTGGCCAAACAGCCCTTCTCGACGGTTTCGAGTTTCTCCCGGCGGTCATTGGGCTGTTTGGGATTGGTGAGGTGCTCGTTGGGATCAAGGAAGTCCGGGATCGCGGCACGATCCGGGCGGACTTGGGCTGGCGAAGCGTGCTCCCCAGTGCGGCGGAGTGGGTGCGATCGCGATGGGCCATTGTCCGCGGCACACTCGTGGGGTTCTTCGTCGGGGTGCTACCGGGTGCCGGAGCTACCCTTGCATCATTCATGGCCTATGGACTCGAGAGGAGGGTTTCGCGGCATCCAGAGGAGTTTGGTAAGGGGGCCATAGAAGGCGTCGCTGCTCCTGAAGCTGCCAACAACGCTGCCTCTTCGGCCGCGATGATTCCGTTGTTGACCCTCGGCCTACCGGGATCGGGGACAACAGCGATCTTACTAGGGGGATTTCTTCTGTGGGGCCTGAAACCGGGACCATTGCTGTTCACGGAACACCCAGATTTCGCCTGGGGCTTGATCGCGAGCATGTATATCAGCAACGTGCTGCTGGTCATTCTCAATCTATTTGCCATTCCCTTGTTTGCATCGATCCTCCGGGTACCATACCGAGTGCTCGCACTCTTCATCGTGCTGTTTTCAGTCATGGGAGCCTATTCGCTGAACAATGATCTGCACGACGTCTACTTGATGATCCTTTTCGGTTTTGCGGGTTACGTGTTGAGTCGGATGGACTATCCTGTGGCTGGGCTTGTGCTTGGGCTCGTGCTCGGTCCTCTGTTCGAGAACAATCTGCGACAGGCTCTGGCCATCGCACATGGCGATTGGACCATGTTATTTACAAGGCCGATTTCCGGCCCCTTGATGGTGCTGGCCCTCTTGGCATTGTTCTGGCCTGCCTTCGTTTTCCTTGCAAAGAGAGTCCGCCGGAGCTGGGTATCGGCGGACGCCCGGCCCGTGGGATCTCGTCACATGTAAGGACTGGAAGATGACGCGCCACGGTATCTCAGCACGAATGGCAGTAGCGCAGCTAGAACCGTCGGAAGACGTTGGCCGCCGGGCTCCCACCCGGCGGCCGTTGCTGTACGTGCAACGCCTGAGCGGTCATTCACTCGGGCTGGTCGTCCGCCGCATCCTCGTGGTCACGGTCGGGCCGGCCACCCGGGTCCGACTGACCGCCACCGTCCTCCCGCCATGCCTCGCCCCGGCGTGCTTCTTCCCAAAGTTCCTGCAGGTGGCGCAGGTCTTCGAGACCGAGCCAATCCACGCCGGCCAGGGCCTCGATGTGGTGCTGAAGCTCGTGCAAGATGGTTTCCTCCAGCTCGTCGTACCAGACCGCCGCCGGTTCACGGGCGAAGGTCTTCACGAAGGAGCCATAGTAGATGCGGATGAACCGGCCCAGGTGCGGCTCGGTGATGTACTCGCCCAGGAGGTACACATCGGGCGGGTCGGAGAGGTTGCGCCGCGCCTCCTGATCGATCTGGATTCCGCCCGTCAGCCCTTCCAGCAACCGGTCGGGGAGGCCGGCGACGATCTCGTCGGCCCACTCGCAGAAGGTGTCGAAGTCAACCGGAACGTCCCCGCCGGGGGCGTCGTCCGGGATCTCGTCCCCAGCGTCCCCGGAGGTGCCGGCCGCATCTTCCGGCAGGGTTCCGCCGTCCTCGGGCCCGGGTTCCTCCCAATCAATGTCCCGGTCTTTGTCCCAGGGCACGCCCGCGTGGTCGCGCGGGGTCCCCCGGCCTTGCTCGTGGGGCTTCTTGCCCGCGCCGTCGTTGCCGGGTTTCCCCTCCGGCACCTAGCTCATCCCCCTGCGTCCGCCGGTGCGGTGAAGTGCCTATGCGGCTCGTGCTCCTCGTGCTGCCCCGCAAGGACCTCGTTCCGGCGGGGCGACCGCTTCTTCAAGCCACCTTCGAGCTCCGAGCCAGTTCCTCCACGGCCTCCAGCAGGCGGTCGATTTCTTCGGCGGTGTTATAGGGGGCCAGCCCCACCCGGACCAGGCCGCCCTTCTCCGCCAGGCCCAGTCGTTCCACCAGCGTGACGGCGTAGAAGTCGCCATCCCAGACGAACAGCCCGCGCTCGCCCAGGAACCGCGCCACCTCCGCCGGGTGCCTGCCATCCAGCGTGAACGACACGGTGGGCGTGCGCGGGTGGCCCTCCGGCGGCCCAAAGATGCGCACCCCCGGGATTTGCGCCAGCCCGTCCAGCAGCCGCTGGCACAACGGTGCCTCGTACGCCTCGATGGCATGCATGCCGGCCAGGGCCTCCGCCCGCCGCCCCGAAGCGCCGCCCAGGGCGTCCCGGAAGGCTTCCATATATGGGCGGCCCAGGCTAGCGATGAAGTCCACCGCCGCGGCGGCCCCGGCCAGCCCCTCGTGGTTGAGGGTGCCCGTTTCGATCTTCTCCGGTACCTCGGGCGATTGCGGGCGCACCTTGTACGTCCGCAAGCGCTCGAAGACCTCCCGACGCCCGTAGAGCACCCCCACGTGGGGGACGAAGAACTTGTACGCCGAGCACAGCAGGAAGTCGCATCCCAAAGCCTTGACGTCGATGGGGCCGTGGGGGGCGTAGTGGACGGCGTCGATCACCGCCAGGGCCCCGACCTCGTGGGCCATGCGCA
>QGUQ01000583.1 GCA_003242195.1 Bacillota bacterium
CATTATGGGGGGCCCCTAGAAGAAAACAGTGAAGGCGGGTTTGTTTTTGGGTAAGTACGGCTGTGGCCTGATGAAACGCTTACGGTGGACATTGAGTGGAATGGCGGATCGGAAAGGATCGAGGCGAGACAAAGTTCCATATGGACAGGCGAGTAAGTCCTGTACGGGCTGCCCGAAATCAGCTCAAGAATGCGAGACAGGTCACTAGCGGCAACGCGACCACGATGGTTTCGGGGAAGTCTCGTTTCCTCTCCATCCCTACTGTCACCGCTTGACCCAAACACTTCATGCCAAGCCAGACACCCAGGGCGACGCCTATGTCCGAACCAAGCCCTTCTTGGCATGGCACGACACGTTCCGAAGACCCGACGGCTGCCGGCCCTTCAGCACACCCGTGCCCGCCGCCTGTCTTAAGGGCCCATGTGCGCCCGCGGCGGGCCGCGAAAGGTATCATCCTGCGGGATTAGGGGAGCGCGCTCCCCCCTGCCACCCCGATTTTCGCCGAGGGTTGCCTGAAATTCCTGTAAGGTCCCGGTGTTGTGGTCGTGGCATGGCCCGCTAGCGCTGCGCTGGATTCGGTGTGCGGTCCGTAGCCGGGGTGTGACACCCCAGCGGGGGGTAGCTGGAAGTGGAGGATGACCACGGGACCCGTCCAAGCGCGAGATGGACAGTGCTCATTGTGCTGCTGACCATCCTATCGGTCACCGTCTTAACAGCTGTTGACAAGCGGATGTACCGGACGCTACCGCCTGAGGAAGCCGCCGCGGCCTCTAACGCCCTTCTCGCCCGCCTAAGCTGGATCGCCGTGGCCGTGGGGATTGCGTTCTTCCTTTGGGAGTTGCATTCCCGGCGGAGACCAGCGACGGATCGGGCCATCATTCTTGTGATCGCGGCCACGCAATTGCCGCAGGCCGTTCGGTACACATGGGCGCCGGATGGGACGCCCCTGGCGCATCGCCTGGATCTTGTAATCCCTCTGATCGCGATCTTCGTGACGCTGGTGGCACTGGCCAGGCCGATGGCCGCACGGGTTGTATGGGCGGGGACTTACGTGGTCTTGCTCGCCAGCGTCCTCTCCTGCATCTCGTTGTTGCTGCAATGAAAGCGAGTTCTGCTACCGATCGGGCCCGGACCCGTCGCCAGGTGGTGCAAGGTCGGGTATGGGGTCGGCATAGCAAAAGGGGCACGACCAAGGCTGCCCGAATCACCCGGGGCCGCTCTTCGGAGGTATACGTGATGCCGAAGGTCCGCCTGCCGGAGCTGATCGAACCATACCGCGAATCGAAGCGGATCGAGTGGAGACCCGGGCGCATCCTTGCCGGTATCGTGCTCCTCATGGCGGTTGGCTTGACTGTTTACACCTGGTGGGACAACCAGCGAATCGTGATTCGGGCCTAGGCGCGGTTCTTTTACCAACCTCCGAGCCCACGTGACCGGCCTAGATATCGGAGGCCGGCTTTCGTTTTCAAAAAAAAAATAAACACACTATCAGAATATCTAGTA